>DATAAG010000479.1:0-9836 GCA_036260235.1 Longimicrobium sp. | reverse complement strand
AGCGCCTCCCTCAGGAAAACAAGGCTCGATTTCAGGTTGGCAACCCCGATCATCAAGACAGGGCCTGGATACGTTGAGCACTCGCGCGCGACGCGAGGATTGGCAACGCCCTCAGCCCTGGCGCTCGGTGTGGTCCCACAGCGCGTCGGCGAGGGGCCGCACGTGCTCGCGGAAGCGCAGCACGCGGTCGTACACGCCCTCCGCCACCCGCTTTTCCCCGTAGCGCTCGTAATACGGCACCTGGTCCGGATCCCAGCCGCCGTACCGGTCGCCGGGATCGACCGGGCGCAGGTACTCCGTGCGGAACGGCGCCAGGCCGAACTGCCGCAGCGCGTGCTCCACCTCCCCCGTCAGCTCCGGGTAGCCGCGCGCCGCCTCCAGCTTGCGCGCCAGCGTCTGCTCGTCCAGCTCCAGGCGGATGGCGCGCGGCCGCAGCCCGGGAGCGCACTCGTCCGGCGCGCCCACCAGCGCGAACTCGTACGCGGCGATCGGCGCGCCCCGGGCACGGGCCGCCATGCGCACCGCGGCGTTGGTCACCAGCCGGCAGACGTCGTGCGACGGGTTGTAGCCTTCCACCGCGTCGCCCGCCACGCAGTCGATCCCCTCCGCCGCCATCGTCTCCGCCAGCTGGTCGGCGATGCGGCGGAAGGCGGCGTGGTCGTGCGACAGGATGGCGGAATAGATGGCGCGGTCGGACATCCAGCCGTAAATGGAGCCCGGCCGCGCCAGGGTGCGGGCCAGGACGCGCGTGCTGGACTCCAGCCGGGCCTCGCCTGCGCTGCCGGAGCCGTCGGTGAGGACGAAGACCAGCGGCCGCACCGCCTCCATCCACCCGTACACGCGCAGCTCGTGGCCGGGATGCGCCACCACCAGCGCACAGCTGGCGAAGGAGGCGGCAGAGACGGCCGGGAACGGCGCGGCGGGAAGGGTGTGCACGGGACGGGACCGGACCGGGTGGGACTGCGGCATCGCGCCACGTCAGGCGCATGGGGACAAAAGGTATCGCGCGTAGCAGAAGCTCGTCAACCAAAAATCTGTAGCTTTCTCGTCGATTGCGGGATACGGGAACAGGCGCTAGTCTGTTGTCGTCTGCTCCTCCATCCGTCGTGCATGGCGGAAATCGCGGCGTTTCCGTCTCGATCTCCCGCCTTCCTGCCTTTCACCCACACCTTTCGCGCGCCGCGTGCGCCCACGCCCGCCCCCCGAGATGCGCATCCTGTACGACGTGTCGGCGCTGGGGCTGGGAGAGCTGTACCCGGTGTCCCGGGGCGGCAGCTTTCGCGTGCACCAGCACCTGGCGGAGGGGCTTGCCGCGCACCCCGGGTGCGAGCTGCTGCTGTGCGCCAACCACTCCAGCGTCGCCTACCAGGGAGCCGCCGAGTACCTGCGCGGCAACCCCGCGCTCGCCGGCCTGCCGCTGGTGGCGCCGCGGCCCACGGGCGCGGCGGCCCGGGTGCGCGCGGGGGCGCGCCGCGTGCACCGGTGGACGCGGGCGCTGGTGGGGAGCAACGTGCTGCCGCCGCTGCTGCGGAGCGGCGGCGCGTACGTGGACCGTGCCCTGCATCCCCCCGTGAGCGACGCGTCCCCGCCGGTGGACGTGTTCCACTCGCCGGGGTTTCCCCTGCCCCCGCGGCCGCGGCGCGGGCGTTCGCCGCAGCGGTTCCTCACCGTCTACGACCTGGCGCACACGCGGCCGGAGCTCTGCGGCCCCGCCTACCGGCGGGCCGGCGAGGCGATCCTGGGCAGCCTGCGCGAAGGCGACTGGGTGATCACCAGCTCGTACGCCACGCGGGCGGAGCTGTGCGACCGCCGCATCGCCCCGCCGGAGCGGGTGTTCGTCGTGCCGCTGGCGGCGGATCGCCGGCTCTTCCATTCCGGCGTGGACGTGGAGCGGATCGCCTCCGCGCGGCGCAGGCACGGCATTCCGCCGGGCCCGTACCTCCTGAGTGTGAACAACGTGGATCTGCGCAAGAACCTGCACCTGGCGGTGCGGGCGTTCGCGCGGCTGGCGCGGCAGGAGCGGGCGGACGACCTGTCCTTCGTCCTGGCCGGGCACGCGGGAACGGGCTCGCAGAAGCTGCGGGAGGCGCTGGACGAGCTGGGCCCGCTGCGGGGGCGGGTGATCGTCACGGGATACGTGGAGGACGACGACCTGGCGCCGCTCTACGCGGGTGCCGCGGCGTTCGTCTACCCGTCGCGCTACGAGGGCTTCGGCCTGCCGCCGCTGGAGGCGATGCAGTGCGGCACGCCGGTGATCACCTCGAATGCCGCGTCGCTGCCGGAGGTGGTGGGGGATGCGGGGATCATGGTGGATGCGGAGGACGTCGACGCGCTCTGCCAGGCGATGCTGCGCGTGTACCGGGACGCGTCGCTGCGGGAGCGGATGCGCGAGGCGTCGCTGGCCCGCGCCGCGCTGTTCAGCTGGGAACGCTGCACCGACCAGACCCTCGCCGCCTACCGCACCGCCCTCTCGTCGTGAATCGATCCAGGTAAGACCTTACAGGAGGTAGGTGATCCTATCCCCTTGCCCATCAACAACCTGACGCAAAACACATCCAAGCCCTCCTCATACCAGATCCGCGGAAAAGAAAGACCTCACGCAGAGTCAGCAGAGTTAGCAGAGTTAGCAGAGTAGAGTTTGACCTGTGCACGCGACAACTCTGCTAAGAGGCATTCTATTCTTTTTCAGGATGTCGGATTACGAATTTTCCTCACACGAAATCAGCGGAGTACTCCTCCGTTGACTCCGTGTGAGGCCATTCTATTGCCGTTCCGCACTGACGCACTGACGCACTAACGCACTAACGCACTAACGCACTCCTACGGCTGGCGCTGCGGCTGCGGCGGGGGCGGAATCTGCGGCCCGGCTTCGTCCTCCGGCCCCGGCGGCGTGGTGCCGACGGTCTGGCTGAGCCAGCGCAGCTGGTCCACGTAGGCGGCGGCGTTCAGCGGGTGCTCCGCCTCGTACCAGCGCACCTCCTTGGGCCCGGTGACCGCGGCGTGCAGCGCCTCCGCGCGCTCCACCGTGACGATCGCGTCCTGGCGACCGTTCTGGAAGAAGATGGGGGCGTTGGCGCGGTGGACGAAGCGGATCCCCTCGATGGGCTGCATCGCCGCCAGCCAGGCGCGCGCCTGCGCCTCCTGCCCCGGGGGCGGCGTGCCGGGCGCCGTGAAGCGCATGGTGATGCCGCCGTCCGCCGAGGCCAGGATGTACGTCCTGAGCCGCCGCTCCACGCCGGCGAACAGCGCACCCGTCGCGCCGCCGTAGCTGCGCCCCACGTACGCCAGGCGCGCGGAGTCCACGTCCGGCCGCGCCAGCAGCACGTCCACCGCGCGCTGCAGGTCCACGATCAGCTGCACCTGCTCCACGCTGTCCTGCGGCGTGAGGGTCACCGGCCGGTCTTCGCGGCGGTTGAACGGAGCGTCGATGGCGATCACCACCGCCCCGTGCCGCGCGATGTACACGCCGCGCCCGGTGAACGCCTCCGCGTTGCCGGGCATCCCGTGCGCCAGCACCACCCCGGCGAACGGCCCCGTGCCCTGCGGCACGAACAGCCGCCCCGTCACGCGTCCGCCCTTCGGACTGGCGTAGCTGATCTGGTGGATGGCGACGCCGTCCTCCGCGCCGATCTGGCTGGACTGCAACTCCAGCGGCGCGTTTCGATGGTACGCGAACAGGTGCAGCGGCAGGTCGCCCTCCTGCGCGCACGCCGGCGCGGCGGCGAGCGCGGCCAGCAGCAGGACGGCGGCGCGAAGCCGCAGGCGAATGGGAGAGGTGGTCACGGGGATGATCCTGGTCGTGGATGTTGTTTCCGTCGATGGTGCATCGAACGCGGGTTTGGATGCCAATATACCAGGGGCACGTTGGCCGGTCAGCATTACGATGCCGTTATGAGTGCGTGAGTGCGTGAGTGCGTGAGTGCGTGAGTGCGTGAGTGCGTGAGTCGACGCGCACTAACGCACTAACGCACTAACCCACTCCCCCTCAATCCTCGCCGTCCTGGAAGACCCGCTCCGCGGCACGTCGGACACTCGCGCGATCCAGCAAGACGCCGGTCGCCAGCACGTATGCCGCCTTGCGCGTGCCCTTCAGCCAGATCTGCCGGTCCCCGCTCGTCCGTCTCCAAGCGCCGGTCGGCGATCGCGATCACCACGTGCCCCACGATCTGCACGCTCACCGGCATCACCACGGCCGCGTGAACAGCACCATCTGCTGCGGCGTCACGTTGATCGCGTCCGCCCGCAGCACCGGCACCAAGTAGAACCCGAACCCCCGCGATCCGACAGCAGGGCTGCAGCAACGCCATGGGTCCAGGCCGCATTACGCCACTCTTTCCTCCCCCGCACTCGCCTTTTATCCTGCCATAGGGCTGCGGGTTTCCTTTATCGATCCTCTTACGGCGAGGTGATCCATGGATTGGGAAGTAATCGTAGGTCTCGGCACGGCCGCGGCAGCGCTCGGCACTCTCCTTGGCCTTTTCATCGCACAACGCCACCAGCGCCGGAACGAGCTGGCGGCGCGGATCAGCACCGAGGTAGAGGCGAAGCTCGGCGGAATCCTGCTCAACCTTCGCGCGCTGGAGGAAGACGTCAGGAACAGGCTCCGCGAATCAATCGAAACCGTCGATTCACGTCAGAAGCAGCTGACCGAAGAGATCGTACAGCGGGAACAGACTCTCCGGGAGATGGTTGATCGCGCCAGCGAGGCGACAACGCAGATCGAACACCTGCTCGCCCGTTCAGCCGCCGTGCTTCCATCGATCGAGCACGTCGAGACCGTGCCGTTCCAACTGTACTACCAAGCAGCCCAAAGCAACGACCTCTCGCTGGCGACGGCGTTGCTCCTCAAGATTCTCGAAACGAGAGACGTCGAGGCCCGGCTACTGGAACTAGCCGGAGACCTCGCGCGAGAAAAATTGAGCAATCAGCGTCTTGCGCGGAAACTCTACGAACGAGCCGTAGCCGTCGACCCCGAATACTACCCGGCGCTTTCAGAGCTGTTGCGGTTGAGAGCGATGAACCCCGCCGAATCCGATTCCGCCAAAGAGCAGATCCTGCAGCTCGCGCACGATAATCCCGATGATCGCACGGTGGTGCACAATGCCTTCAACGTGTTGATCCATCGTGATGAGTATGATGAGATCGTGACCCTAGCGGAGGAACTGCTGCCCCGGAGCAAGTTCAAAGCGACGCTCTGGCGGAACATCGCGGTGGCTCGCGCACACCTGGATGCGTCTGATGAGCAGGTTGCCGAAGCCTACGAACGTGCCATGGAACTCGCGCGGACCGCCGATATCATCCACGACAGGGGCGCATTCATCAATACCGCCCGGCCGTACATACGCTTTCTGCTGAACGGAGGCCACCGGGACCAGGCTGAAGCGGTGCTGGTCCAGGCGCAGCGCGTGGAGCCGGGCGAAGCTCAACTCCACATCCTTCGCGGGGAGGTAGAGGTTTTGAAGGGCAACTACAAGGTTGCGGAACGATGGTTCCGGCTTGGCCAAGAGCTGGGAGATCCGGTCGAGTCGGAGGAGGCGAGGCGGCGGCTTCGCGATCTGGAACTGCTGGACCGCATCTCGTCGATGGATCATGACGCGGCTTCAGAGGCGGAGCAGGCGCTGGTCCGTGCTGGCGCCACACACGCCATGCACGCGTCATCGCTGATGGAGCAAGTCGTTGATGCGCGCGAACCGATTCATGTCTTCAGAGGTGGCTCCGAACCGCGCGAAAGTTGACACATGGCGTCCCGGCGCTGGCGTGGTGCAACAGGCGCAACCAGACCAGGGAGCCGCTCCGCCGTCATCGATGCGAGTCCGCTTGCGGTGTGCCGTCCTTTTCGGCCCCCTCCGCCGCGGGTGCGACACCATGCGAGCGGACTGAGATCTCGTTGTGCCGGACCTCCCGTGAGCCGCGCCGGGTGTACGTGCTGCACACCCGCGCGGCCCCTGCCGCCATTGTCTTCGCCTCCACTCCCACTTCTCCCGCTCGCGTGCTCTTTACCGGGGCGGTCGGCATCTGGGCCGCGCCCGGTTCTGCATTGCGCCGGGATGAACACCGACATACCTCACGCATCGCCGGGTGTGCTTCTTGCCCCCTGGTGTGCCTTCGGATCGCGGACGAGACCGTGGGTACGAGGGAGGATGCGATGTCCATCGAACAGGTGCTTCGCGGACGGACGCGGGCGTGCGCCGCGGCGGGGCTGGCGTGCGTGCTGGCGGCCGGGTGCGCCACCAACCCGGTGACCGGGCGGCGGCAGCTGTCGCTGCTCTCCGAGGCGCAGGAGATCCAGATGGGGCAGCAGGCGGCGCAGGAGGTGTCGCAGCAGCTGGGGCTGGTGGACGACCAGGCGCTGCAGCAGTACGTGCAGCGCGTGGGCGAGGAGCTGGCCCGCGAGTCCGAGCGGCCCAACCTCCCCTGGACCTTTCGCGTGGTGGACGATCCCACCCCCAACGCCTTCGCCCTCCCCGGCGGGTTCATCTTCATGACCCGCGGAATGATGGACCTGATGGACAGCGAGGCGGAGCTGGCGGCCGTGCTGGGGCACGAGATCGGCCACGTGACCGCCAAGCACTCGGTGAGCCAGATCAGCCGCGGGCAGCTGGCCCAGCTGGGGCTGGGGCTGGGAAGCATCCTCTTTCCCAGCGCGGCGCAGAGCTTCGGCGGGCTGGCGCAGACGGGGATGCAGCTCCTTTTCCTGAGCTACGGGCGCGACGCGGAGCGGCAGGCGGACGAGCTGGGCTTTCGCTACGCGCTGCGCGAGGGGTACGAGGTGCGCGAGATGGACGACATCTTCGCCACGCTGATGCGCATTGGCCGGGCGTCGGGGCGCAGCGCGCTGCCCACGTGGCTCTCGTCGCACCCGGCGGAGCCGGAGCGCATCCGCAGCGCCCAGGCCCGCGCCGACACCGTCACGGCCGGCCCGCTGGCGCTGCGGCGCGAGGAGTACCTGGCCCGCATCGACGGCCTGGTGTACGGCGACGACCCGCGGCAGGGCTTCTTTCGCGGCGGCGTGTTCCTGCACCCGGAGCTGCGCTTCCGCATCGACTTTCCGCAGGGGTGGCGCACGCAGAACCTGCCGCAGGCCGTCAACGCGCTGGCCCCGCAGCAGGACGCGGTGCTGCAGCTCACCCTGGCGCAGGGCGCCAGCGCCGACGACGCGGCGCGGCGCTTCTTCTACCAGCAGGGGCTGCAATCCGGCCAGGTGGGGCGCCAGAACGTGAACGGGAACCCCGCGGTGGTCGGCTACTTCCAGGCGCAGACACAGCAGGGGGTGATCGCGGGGATGGCGGCGTTCATCGAGCACGGCGGCCGCACCTACCAGGTGATGGCGTACACGCCGGGGCAGCGGTTCCGGCAGTACGAGCCCGCGTTCCGCCAGGTCATCTTCAGCTTCGACCAGATGAACGATCCCGCCGTGCTGAACGTGCGCCCCAACCGCGTGGACGTGGTCCGCACGAACCGGCAGATGACGCTGGCCGAGTTCAACCGCCAGTACCCGTCGGTGATCCCGCTCGCCGACCTGGCCATCCTGAACCAGGTGGAGAACGAGGCCTCCGTGCTCCCCGCCGGCCAGTGGAAGCGCGTGGTCAGCGAGTGACATCAACAGGTAAGCCTCACACGGAGTCAACGGAGTTGACGGAGGAAAAGAACTCCGCTGACTCCGTTGACTCCGTGTGAGGCCTATCTTTTTAGTTCTCCGGCCCGGGAAGATGGTCCGCGATCCAGGCGTTGAACCGCTCGTCTCGACCCAGGTGGAACGGGAGCCGCGCGATCACCGGTACCGGAGCACCGAGCGGAACTGCCTCCATTCTCGCGGACGCCGCGAGGCGCCCGTACCCGGCTTCACGGAGCGGGCGGCTGCCGTAGGTGACCGTGATGCGGTCGCCCGGCTGCAGCAGCAGCACGGTCGTCAGGTACTGGTTGCCGCTGTGGGACGAGAATCCATGCTTCTCGTCTCTGCCGACCACCGTCTCGTTCGCCAGCAGCACGGTCACCGGCTGGCCGCGTGGAACGATGATCACCGGGATGGAGCCGTACGCCGACACCGGCGGCGGTGCTTCGTCCGGCTCGCGCGACGCCACCGCCAGGTTGAAGCGGCCCGGCGCGACCGCCTCGAAGGCGGCTGAATAGACGGTGGAACCGCCGCCGTTGCGCCGCAGCATCTCGTATGACGTGCTTCCCAGATACCGCAGGTGCGCCGCGAGCGGGTTGGGGATGGCGCCGCTCCCGGTCGTGTCCACGCCGAAGAAGGGTTCGGGCGACGGCGGCGCTTCGTCCGCGGGCAGCGCGCGCCGGGTGACGCGGAAGGTGTGGCCCGTGTAGTCGTCGACGACGAAGGGGAGGATGATGGTGTCGCCCAGGCACACGTCCCTCCCCTCACGCCGGCGCCAGCACCCCGCCTCGCCCACGCGGACGTACGACGTGTGCTCCACGTGCGTGTAGAGTGGATTCTCGGGCCGCACCGGGTCCCGGTAGTCGTAGCGGTAGGCGAGCTCGTAATTGCCGCTGCGCCGGGGCGCGGCGTACACCAGCCAGAAGGTGCCGCCGCGCTCCCGCAGCCCGGAGCTGAGCTCCGTACGCGCGATCTCGACGTCGTCGCCGAACGCCGCGGCCAGCGCCTGGCGCAGCTGCGCGGTGTCGGGGGTGGCCGCTGAAAGGAGCCGCGGTACAAGGAGGGAAAGCGCGGCGGCGAGCAGGTGGGTCCGCATCATCTTGCTCTCATGGTCGGGACCGATTTTCCGGACGCGCAACTACCCGGGAAGGGCGAGGCTGTTTCATCATTCCCCCAAAAGGGTGTCACACAGAGCAGCAGAGCAGCAGAGGAAATCATCGTTGTCCTCTGCTGCTCTGCTGCTCTGCGTGACAAATTCCTTCCGTGGAGGCGCCGCTAGTACTGGACCTTCGCCAGCTTGGCCGCGACCTGCGCCCGCAGCGCCTCGGGAACGGCGTTGGCGAACGCCTCCTTCGCCTGGGCGGTCATCGGCTGGCCGTACGGCAGGCCCAGCGGGATGATGGCGCGGTAGCCGGCGGCCATCGCCTCCGGCCCGATCAGCTGGTAGATGTCCAGCAGCGCGTGGATCCCCTCGTTGGCCTCGCGCCCGGGCTCCCACCACCGCGTCCACGTCCACGCGCGCGGGTCCTGCGAGCCCGTCGCCAGCACGTTGTGGCCGTACAGCTCCAGGAACTGGTTGAGGCCCTCGTGGCTCATCCAGGTGTGCGTCATCTCGTGGATGACCATCGGCTCGTGCGGCAGCAGCAGCCCCTTCGTCCGCGCGTTGTACGTGGTGCGGTCCTCCGCGTGCACGTAGCCCCCGCCGCCCGCGCTCCCCACGCTGAACCCATACCAGATGCGCACGTACGGCGCGGGGAACGACAGCCCCAGCCAGTTCTCCAGCACCGGGAGGGCGCCCCTGGCCACGTCCATGGTCTCCTCCGCCTCGGTACGCATGGCCTCCACGGGAAAGACGGCCGTCACCGGCAGCGTCGCGCCGGAGCGCGACACGAGGCTCGATTCGGAGTAGCGGTGGGTGTCGATGATGTCGCCGCCCAGCCCCGGGGTGCGCAGCAGCGCCAGCTTGGCCTCCATGAACGGGGCGGCCTGCGGATTGTTCGGCAGCGCCTGGACCATGCGGTTGTCGGCCCAGGGGATGTACTCGGCCAGCGTGCCCAGCATGGGGACGGTGGCGACGGGCACCTGAACGAGGCGCGCGCTCAGCGGCACGCCGTCCATGCTCACCACGGAGGCGCTCGCCGTCTGCGCGCCCGAGGAGCCCAGCCGCCACGTCACCTCCACGTACCCGCCCACGTCCGTGTTGTCGCCCCCGGGCGTGATGGTG
>DATAAG010000478.1:0-2275 GCA_036260235.1 Longimicrobium sp. | reverse complement strand
CCTATTCGCGTGGGCAGGCGTCGCCGCTGCCGGAGCTGGAGCTGCAGTACGCCGACTTTGCCGCCTGGCAGCGCGCGTGGCTCACCGGCGAGCGGCTGGAGGCGCAGCTGGCGTACTGGCGCGAGAAGCTCCAGGGCGCTCCGCCGCTGCTGGAACTGGCGACGGACCATCCACGGCGCAGTGCGCTGGGGGTGACGGAGACGAGCCGTCTCTTCGAGCTGACGGCGCAGACGACGCGCGAGCTGCGCGCGCTGGGGCGGCGCGAGAGCGCCACGCTGTTCATGGCGCTGCTGGCCGGCTGGCAGGCGCTGCTGGGCCGCTACACGGGGGAGGACGACGTCATCGTGGGCACGCCCATCGCCAACCGCACGCGCGCGGAGCTGGAGGGGCTGATCGGCTTCTTCGTCAACACTCTGGTGCTGCGCGGCGACCTCTCGGGCGAGCCGACGTTCCGGGAGCTGCTGGGGCGGGTGCGGGAGACGACGCTGGGGGCGTTCGCGCACCAGGACCTGCCCTTCGAGCGACTGGTCGAGGAGCTGGCGCCGGAGCGCAGTCTGCTGCACAACCCGCTCTTCCAGGTGATGTTCGCCCTGCAGAACGTGGAGGTGGGGGAGCTGAGGCTGGGGGATCTGGAGATGGAGCCGCTGGGTGGCGGGGCGACCGGGGCGAAGTTCGACGTGGGGGTGATGCTCCTCGAGGACGGGGAACGGATCCAGGGGCGGATCGACTACCGGACGGACCTGTTCGAGGGCGCGACGATCGAGGGCATGGTGGAGCACTTCCGGCTGCTGCTGGAGGCCGCCGTGGCCGAGCCGGACCGGCGCGTCTCCGAGCTGCGCCTGGTCAGCCCCGCCGAGGAGCGCCGTGTCCTCGCGCAGTGGAACGTGCCGCGCGCATACGCGCAGGACAGGCTGGTGCCGCGCCTCGTCGCGGAGCAGGCGGCGCGCACGCCGGACGCGGTCGCAGTCACGGGCGCGGGGCGGACGCTCACCTACGCGGAGCTGGATGAGCGCTCCAGCCGGCTCGCCCACGCGCTGCGCGGGATGGGCGTGAGAGGGGAGACGCCGGTGGGGGTCTACCTGGAGCGCGGACCGGAGCTGCTGGAGGCGGTGCTGGGGATCTGGAGGGCCGGAGGCGCGTACGTGCCGCTGGACCCCACGTACCCGGCGGAGCGCCTGGCGTACATGCTGCGCGACGCAGGCGCCCCTGTGCTCCTGACGCAGGCGCGCCTATGCGACCTGCTGCCGCGGCACGACGCTCGGGTGCTGCGGCTGGACGCGGACGCCGGGCGCATCGCCGCGGAGAGCCCCGTCGCCGCGTCCTCCGAGCTCGACGCGGACGCGCTGGCGTACGTGATCTACACGTCGGGCTCGACGGGGCGGCCCAAAGGGGTGCGCGTCACGCACCGCGCCCTGCTGCACACGCTGCTCTGCGCGCAGGAGCGGTTCGGCTTCGCCCCGGGCGAGGAGATGCCCAGCCTGGCGAGCTTCGCCTTCGACATCTGGCTCTTCGAAGCCCTGCTCCCCCTGCTGGGCGGCGGCATCGTACGCCTGGTGCCGCGCGAGGAGGTCCTGGAAGTCGAGCGTCTGATCGAGGGGCTGGCCGGCTGCACCTCGGTGCACGCCGTGCCGGCGCTGATGCGCGAGATCGTGCGCGTGCTGCGCACCTCGGGGCGCACGCTGCCGCGCCTGCGGCAGGTGTTCGTCGGGGGCGAGGCGGTCGCGCCCGAGCTGCTGGAGGAGATGCGCGGGGTCTTCCCCGCCGCGGGGCTGCACGTGCTGTATGGGCCGACGGAGGGAGCGGTCATCTGCGCCTCGCACCAGGTGGGCGAGGGAGAGGCGCGGCGGCAGTGGGTGGGCCACCCACTGGGCAACGCGGCGCTCTACGTGCTGGACCGGGCGCTGCGGCCGGTGCCGGTGGGGGTGCCGGGGGAGCTGTGCATCGGGGGAGCGAGCGTGGCGCGCGACTACCTGGGGCGGGTGGAGCTGACGGCGGAGCGGTTTGTCCCCGATCCGTTCTCTGCGGAGGCGGGGGCGCGGCTGTACCGGACGGGGGACCGGGTGCGGTGGAGCGCGGAGGGGGAGCTGGAGTTCCTGGGGCGGGTGGATGCGCAGGTGAAGATCCGGGGCTTCCGGATCGAGCCGGGGGAGGTGGAGGCGGTGCTGAGGGAGCACGCGGAGGTGCGGGAGGCGGTGGTGCTGGTGCGGGAGGCGGATGGGGGCGCGGCGGGCGAGAAGCGCCTGGTGGGCTATGTGGTCCCCGACGCCGCAGAGAG
>DATAAG010000477.1:0-21415 GCA_036260235.1 Longimicrobium sp. | reverse complement strand
GACGCCGGCCTCCTGCTCAGCGCCGGGGTCACCCGCTGAGGGAGCGATCCGGCATCCTCTTTGCAATGCAAAGTACTTGACATGAAACCGGCACCTTCGCAGATTCGGCACATGGCATCCATCCACCCGATCCGCTCCCGCCCCGAGAACGACGACCAGGCGCTGCACGACCGCGCCATGGACAACCTGCGCTACATCCGCGAGACGATGGAGCGCGCCGGGAGCTTCACCGCCGTCTCCGGCTGGGGGCAGGTGGTGGTCGGCGTCACCGGCCTGCTGGCCGCATGGCTCGCGGCGCGCCAGCCCTCGGCGGAGAACTGGCTGGCGACCTGGTCGGTGGCGGCGGTGGTCTCCGTGCTCGTCGGCGTGCTGACCACGGCGATGAAGGCGCGGGCGGCGCGCATGCCGCTCCTTTCCGGGCCGGGGCGCAAGTTCAGCCTGAGCCTGGCGCCGCCGGTCGCGGCGGGCGCGGTGCTTACCGTCGTCCTTTTCCGCGCGGACATGGCGGCGCTGCTGCCGGGGATGTGGATGATGCTGTACGGCGCCGGCATCATCACCGCGGGCGCGTTCTCCGTCTCCGCGGTGCCGATGATGGGGCTGTGCTTCATGCTTTCCGGCACGGCGGCGCTGTTCTCGCCGGCGGCGTGGGGAGACGCGTGGATGGCGGCCGCGTTCGGCGGCCTGCACGTGGTGTTCGGAATCCTGATCGCACGGAGGTACGGTGGCTGAGGCCAATCGCGCCATCCAGCCGGGGGAGCTGCCGTCGCAGGTGCTGCGCAGCGTGGCCGGCGCCGCGGCGGAGGGCGAGCCGGAGCTGGACCGCCTGATCCACGAGCGCGTGCGCCTGGGCATCGTGAGCGCCCTGGCGGTGAACCGCTCGCTGTCGTTCAACGAGCTCAAGACCATGCTGGGGCTCACGGACGGCAACCTGAGCGTGCACGCCCGCAAGCTGGAAGAGGCGGGCTACGTGGAGTGCACCAAGAGCTTCGAGGGGCGCACCCCGCGCACCGAGTTCCGCCTGACGGACAGCGGCCGCGGCGCCCTGGAGGCGTACCTGAACCACATGGAAGCGCTCATCCAGGCCGTGCGCGACCGCTGACCAGTCCTTTTTTTGCCCATATACTTTGTGATGCAAAGCACTCTGCGGACGAACCAGACTTCGGGCGCGCTGCACGTCGCCGTGATCATGGACGGCAACGGGCGCTGGGCCACGCTGCGCGGGCTGCCGCGCGTGGCCGGGCACCGCGAGGGCGCGCAGGCGGTGCGGCGCGTGGTGGAGGCGGCGCCGGGGCTGGGGATCGGCACGCTGACGCTCTACGCCTTCTCTTCCGACAACTGGGGCCGCCCGCCGCGCGAGGTCACGGCGCTGATGCGCCTGTTCCGCGCCTACCTGGCCTCGGAGACGGCGCGCTGCGTGGAGAACGGCGTCCGGCTGCGCGTCATCGGGCGGCGCGACCGGCTGGGGGAGGCGCTGGTGCGGCAGATCCGGGCGGCGGAGGAGGCCACGGCGGGCGGGGATCGGCTGACGCTGCGCATCGCCATCGACTACTCCGCCCGCGACGCCCTGCTGCGCGCCGCCGCCCTCGCCGCCGGATCCGAGCCGTCGCGCGACCAGTTCGCCGCGCTGCTGGGCCGCGCCATGGGCGAGGACCAGCCGGCGCCGGACGTGGACCTGCTGATCCGCACCGGCGGCGAGCAGCGCCTGAGCGACTTTCTGCTCTGGGAGTGCGCGTACGCGGAGCTGTTCTTCACCCCCCGCATGTGGCCGGACTTCGGCGCCGCCGCGCTGGGCGAGGCGGTGGCATGGTTCGCCGGACGCGAGCGGCGGTTCGGACGGTTGAAGAGTGCGTGAGTGCGTGAGTGCGTGAGTGCGTAAGTGCGTGAGTGCGTGAGTGCGAAAGTGCGAAAGTGCTTTCATTCTGAGTCCTTAACTGCTGCGCCTACCCTGTGGGACGAAAGACGTCTCGCACGAATCGCTCGTCATCCATCAACCTCCCCCAGGGGTTTTTGGGGGAGGTGGGCGAGTTATGCGAGCCCGGAGGGGGCGCGGCGGCTCGCACCGGACTTTCCATTCAGCGCCTGTAGACGCGGGGCGCCTTCCATCACGCCAGAAATTCGGTTTGTTGCGGACGTGGCGGGGCTTCTCTCGAGGCGACTTTCTTAGGAGGAGGGAGCGCCCGCCCGTCGACGCGCCCGCACCGCGAGCCTTGGGCGCGACCGGGGAATCTACGCGCCGCACCTGGTGGCCGGCTGCCGCGCCGCAACGGCTGCCGGTTGGAGTCCGCGCAGCCGGACTTCGTGAGGTTCCAGCGGCGAATTCATTCGCTCCTGGACGCGGGACGGAGTGGGAGTGCGGCTGCCGATGACGTGGTCTGCGAGCGGATCAGAGTGGGCGGTATGGATCGTCAGGTGACCTTTCCCTGGGGAGGTGGGGAGATGCAACGGGTGATCAACTTTTCGGAAAGCACGCGATTGGTGATGCGTTTCGCGCCGAGGGCGGGAGCTGCGGAAAGGACGGTGGGACGATGAGCGTGATGGACGAGCTTCCCGCCCCCGCCGCGCCCGCGCGGACGGCGGTGTGCGTCAGCGAGCACACCCGCGTGTCGCTCGGGGTGGCGGGCGCGGCGCTGGGGCTGGGCGTGCTGGGCGACGTGCTGCTGCGGAGCGCGCCGTGGGGGATCAACCTGACCCTGTGGACCGTGGCGCTGGTCGTCGCCGTGGCCGGGCTGCAGCGCTGGGCGGACGCGGACGACGCGGCGGCCGGATGGATTCCGCTCGCGCTGGCGGCCGCCGTGCTGGTCGCCTGGCGCGACTCGCCGGCGCTCAAGGCGCTGGACCTGGCCGCGCTGGGGGTGATCGTGGGGCTGGCCATGCTGCGCGCCCGCGGCGGCGAGGTGCGGCTGGCGGGGCTGGCGCACCACGCCACCGGCCTCGCCGTCTCCATCGGCGACGCGGCAGCGGGCGCGGCGCGGCTGCTCCTGCGCGACGTGCGCTGGAGCGAGCTGCGCACGGACGGAATGACGCGCCACGGGATCGCCGTCGTGCGCGGGGGAGCGCTCGCCTTTCCCGTGCTGCTGGTGTTCGGCACCCTGCTGGCGGCGGCGGACGCGCGCTTCCAGCGGCTGCTCGGCGCGGCGGAACTGGACGTGCCCCTGCTGATCGGCCACGGGATGTTCGCCCTGGCGGTGGCGTGGATCGCGGGCGGCATCCTGCGGACGATGACCATCGGCGGCGAGCGTCCGGGCCCGCAGTTCCGGCGGCCGGCGTCGCTTTCGCTGGGGATCGTGGAGGTGGGGATGGTGGTGGGGCTGCTGGACCTGCTTTTCCTGGCCTTCGTGCTGGTGCAGCTGCCGTACTTCTTCGGCTCGGCGGATTCCATCGTCCAGCCGGGCACCCCCACGTTCTCGCAGTACGCGCGGCGCGGGTTCTTCGAGCTGGTGACGGTGGCCGGGCTGGTGCTGCCGCTGCTGCTGCTGGCGGACTGGCTGCTGCGCCGCGAACGGCCGGGGCACGAGCGCATCTTCCGCGTGCTGGCCGGCGCGCAGGTGGCGCTGCTCTTCGTGATCATGGGGAGCGCGCTGCACCGGATGCGCCTCTACCAGGTGGCCTACGGCCTTACCGAGCTGCGGCTGTACACCACCGCCTTCATGCTCTGGCTGGGCGTCGTCTTCGCCTGGTTCGCGCACACGGTGCTGCGCGGGCGGCGGGAGCGCTTTGCCTGGGGCGCGCTGATGACCGCGCTGGAGGCGCTGGTGCTGCTGCACGTGGTGAACCCGGACGCCCTGATCGTGCGGGCGAACGCCGCCCGGGCGGACGCGTCGGTGCGCTTCGACGCCCCGTACGCCGCCTCACTGAGCGCCGACGCCGTGCCGCCCCTGCTGGCCGCCCTGCCGAAGGTGTCGCCGGAGCTGCGCTGCGCCGCCGCCACCCGCCTTCTGCACCGCTGGCACGAATCCGATGCCGACTGGCGGAGCTGGAGCCTGTCGCGCGCCCGCGCCCGCGCCGCCGTCTCCCGCCGTTACGACGAGCTGAGCGAGATGTTGTGCACACGATCCCCGGCGGTCGCCACCACCACATCCCCATCGATGCGGTAAGGCTCCGGATTCATGTCATCACGCCAACGGGCCGTTACAATCCCACTGCGAGAGATTGTAACGGCCCGGCTTGATTGCAGATTCAGCAGAAGCTGCAGTTGCCGTTTGGTGTCCGCGAAGGCGGACAGCGCGTAGTCGTTGCGGCGACTTCAGTCGCTGTCCTCGGCTGGAAGCAGACCGCCCTCCTGCGCATTCACCCCTTCCGCAGCGCCGCGTTCAGCGCGGCGTCCAGGGTGGGATGATGGAAGACGTGGCCGATCTCGCGCAGCCGGGCCGGCTCCGCGCGCTGGCTGGCGAGCAACGCCTCGTCCGCCATCTCCCCGAACACGGCGCGCAGGCCGAACGACGGCACCGGGAAGAGCGCGGGGCGCCGGAGGGCGCGGGCCAGCGCGTCGGTGAACTCCGCGTTGCGCACCGAGCCGGCGATGGCGTTCACCGGACCGCGCAGCCGCTCGTCACGCAGCGCGCGGACGATCACCTCCACCGCGTCCTCCAGCGAGATCCACGGCATCCACTGCTGTCCGCTCCCGATCCGCCCGCCGACGCCCATCCGGAACGGCAGCAGCAGCCGCTGCACCGCGCCGCCCTTGCGGCTGAGCACCACGCCAAAGCGCAGCTTGACCACGCGGATCCCCGCCTGCGCCGCCATCTCCGACGCGCCCTCCCAGTCGCATCCCACCGCCGCCAGGAATCCCGTTCCCGGCGGCGAGCTCTCGTTGAGCGACTCGTCGCCGCGGTCGCCGTAGATGCCGGTGGCGGACGCCTGCACCAGCACGCGCGGGCGCCTGGCCAGCCGCGCGAGGGTGTGGGCCAGCAGCCGCGTTCCGTTGATGCGGCTGTCGCGGATGCGGCGCTTCTTCTCCTCCGTCCACCGCGATCCCACGTTCTCGCCGGCCAGGTGCACCACCGCGTCCACCCCCTCCAGCGCCGCCGCGTCGATCGTCCCGCCCTCCGGGTCCCAGACCACGTCGCCCGGCTTCGCCTTCGAGGCGGAGCGCACCAGGCGCGATACCGTGTGCCCCTCGCGCGCCAGCCGCTCCACCAGCGCCCCGCCGATCAGTCCCGTGGACCCGCTGACCGCGACGCGCATCGGCGCCCCCGCCGCGGACGGTGTGGCAGTGTCCGACATCGATCCCCCCTGTTGGCCCCCCCCGGCCCCCTCCCCGCGCGAACCCCCGCGGAGAGGGGAGAAACTCACCCCGTCAACTCACGCACTCACGCACTCACGCACTTTCCTCACCTCGGCTGCAGCTCCGACAGCGGAACCGTATGCTCCAGCCGCACCTGCTCGCGGTCGTCGCGGATGGTGAAGCGCAGGGTGACGGGGCTCGCGTTCCAGTCGATCTCCAGCACCCCGAAGTTGAGCGCGATCAGCTTGTCGCCCAGGCGGTGCCGGTTGCTCTCCGGCCAGTCCTCGCGCCAGGTGTGCGTCATGCCGCTGGAGGTGACGTCGTAGATCGGGTATCCCGCGGCCGTATCGCTCACTCGTGAGATTTCGGCGATGTGGCGGTCGCCGCTGATGAAGACCACCCCCGGCGCGCGCGTCTGGCCGATGAGCCGGAAGAGCCGCTCGCGGGCCGCGGGAAAGTTGGCCCACTTCTCGAACCGGTGCTCCTCCGGCACCACCTGGATGCTGGAGCCGATCAGGTGCACCTGCGCCGTGCTGCCGCGCAGCTCGCGCTCCAGCCACGCCCACTGCTCCTCGCCCAGCACATCGCCGGTAAAGTTGACGGTGTCGCGCGGATCTCGGTGGTAGCGGGTGTCCAGCAGGATCACCTTGATCTGCCGTCCCGGCGGTCCGTACGTGTACGATTCGTACACCCCCGCCCGCCGGCGGCGGGGGCTGTCCGGGGGCTCGTCCAGGAAGTCGAGCAGCGCCTGCTGGGCCTGCGCCTTTGCGGGCCACTCCCGCCCGCCGTCGTTCTTGCCGTAGTCGTGGTCGTCCCACGTGCCGATGACGGGGGTGGTGGCCAGCAGCGCCTGGTACCCCGGATTGGCCCTGGCGCGCGCGTACGACTCGCGCATGGCCGCCACGTCGGACGTGTCGTGGTAGACGTTGTCGCCCAGCCAGATCCACAGCTGCGGGCGCTGGTTCAGGATGGGCGTCCACAGCGGCTGCGGCCGTTTCTCGTCGCTGCACGAGCCGAACGCGATGCGCGAGAGCGGCTCGGCGCCGGCGGGCACGGCGGCGGTCCGCGGCGGTGGTGCGGTGCACGCCGCCAGCAGCAGGGCGGATGCGATCAGGGTGGTACGGCGGACGGGGCTCGTCATCGTGGATCTCCGTGGATGCCTCGGCGGCGGCGCGTCGCGGTCACACCAGCGCGGCCACGCCCGGGAAGCGCCGGCGCACCTGCTCCGCGTCGTGCGGATGGTCCGCCAGCATGGCGAAATCCGCGAAATCGAACCCCGGCCCCACGGCGCACGCAACCAGGGTGTAGCGGCCAGTGGTCCGCGCGGCCTGCCAGTGCCCTGCAGGGATCACGCGAACCGGCTCCGCGCCGTCCGCCAGCGGCCCCAGCAGCATCCGCTCGCACTCCCCGATGGCGGCGTCGATGCGGAACAGCTCCAGCGGCGCACCCTCCACGAACTGCCACACCTCGTCGGAGGCCACCCGGTGCCAGCGGCTCTGCCCAGCCGCGTCCAGCAGGAAGTAGATGAGCGTGAGCCCGCTGCGCGGCGCGCGCCCGTCCTCCGGACGCACGGCCAGCGTGGACCGGTGGATCTCCCGATAGTAGCCGCCTTCCGGGTGCGGCTGCAGGCAGAGTGTGCGGATGAGCTCGTGGACGCGGAGCACCGGGAAGAGTGCGTGAGTGCGTGAGTGCGTGAGTGCGTGAGTGGAGTCCGCAAGGGCTGCACCCCGGCGCGTGGCCAGCGCGAATCAATCGGGTGCACGAAATAGCTTGCGCCGGGCGTCCGGCGCAATTACTTAGTGGTGAGCAATGACCGAACGCAAGAGAGACGAACCTGGTACGGACCGCGAACCGGGCGGGCTGCCGCTCAAGCTGTGGCGGGCGCTTTCGCGCGCGCATGCGGCGCTCTCCGCCGCCGCGGCGGAAGAGGCCGCGCGCCACGGGCTGACCGTGGGCGAGCTCGACGTGCTGGATACGCTGCGCCGCGCCGGCCCGCTCGCCGTGGGCGAGTTGCAGCGGCGGGTACGCGTCTCCAGCGGCGGCGCCACCTACCTGGTGAGCCGCCTGGAAGCGCGGGGCCTGGTGGAGCGCCGCGGTGATCCGCTGGACCGCCGGGCGCGATACGCCGTCCTTACCCCCGCGGGCGAGGAGGCTGCGGCCGCGGCGCAACCCGCCCTCACGGATCGCATGCGGCGCGCCGGCTCCGGCCTCGGAAAGAAGGACCGCCGCGCGCTCGTGGAGCTGCTGGAGGCACTGGAGGAAAGCTGCACGGCGGAGGAGAGCCGCGCTCTGGAGCAGCGGGCGGAGCGCTCCGCGGCGCAGATCGCTCACCGCTGAGACATGCCGCGCGCAGGCAGCGCGCCGTCAGATCTTTCTTGACGGGCCGACTTCATCCGATTACGCTTTGGCACCCTCGGGCGTAGCAGTGATCCTCGCGCGCCCCCATCCGCAGCAACTGCTGCCCGGCCCCCTCCGCGGCAGCCGCCCCCGCAGCACCTCTCCGGAGATCACCTGATGATGAAGTGGGTCAAGCGCCTCGCCCTGGGCGCCGTGTCGCTCATCGTGCTCCTGCTGGCCGTGGTCTACGGCGTCAGCGAAGCGCGGATGCGCAAGACGTACGACATCGCGGGGATGTCGCTCAACATCACCACCGACCCGGCGCAGATCGAGCGCGGCCGGCACCTGGCCACCGCCGTCTCCAAGTGCGCCGACTGCCACGGTGAGGACCTGGGCGGCAAGGTGTTCATCGACGCCCAGCCCATGGGCAAGCTGATCGCCAGCAACCTTACGCGCGGCAAGGGCGGCGTGGCGGCGCGCTACACCGACCAGCAGCTGGAGGCGGCCATCCGCCACGGCGTGGGGCCCGGCGGGCGCGGCCTGCTCTTCATGCCCTCGCAGGAGTTCCAGTACCTGAGCGACGAGGACGTGGCCGCGATCATCGCCTACCTCCGCACCGTGCCGGCCGTGGACCGCGAGCTGCCGGCCAGCAAGGTGGGACCGCTGGGCCGCGCGCTGATGGTGGCGGGCCAGCTGCCGCTGCTCCCGGCCGAGATGATCGACCACCGGGCCGCCAGCCGCACCGCCCCGCCCGCGGGCCCTACCCGCGAGTACGGACAGTACCTGGTGCGCGTGGGCGGGTGCGTGGGCTGCCACGGCGAGAACCTGGGCGGCCTCCCCGGCCACGGCCCCGGCGAGCCGGCCGCGACCAACCTTACGCCGGCGGGACCCATCGGCTCGTGGACGGAGGCGGACTTCGTGAAGGCCATGCGTACCGGCGTTCGCCCCGACGGCAGCAAGATCAGCGACTTCATGCCCTGGAAGTCCGTGGGGATGAGCACCGACGACGAGCTGCGCGCGCTCTGGCTGTACCTGCGCAGCGTCCCCCGCGTGGCATCGAAGAGCTGATCGCTCCCGTTCGAGCGCACACGAAACGCCCGCGGCAGATGCCGCGGGCGTTTGTGCGCCTGGGAACCGGACGGCTGCCCCTGCGCGTGGATCCGGCTCCACGCCTGAGCGGCTGAAGCCGCCGCAACCAGAGCGGAAAGCCCCGCAGACGGCGCGGGACTTCAACTGCTCATGATCGTCTCGAGATTTCCCCAGTGGCCTGGAACCGGGACGCCGAGCCCGCGACAGATCTTCGTGGCGAGCAAATCAGGAACTTCCGTATGCCGCGGCACGGCTTCCACAGCTCCGTTGGCGGGATTTGCCCCACAAGGAGTGAGATGATGAGATGATCCCCTCCCGCTTCAGATAACAGCCGTGAAGTCGCAGGTGCCGCAAGAGCGCGGTACGCTTTCATCCAACGCGAACTGTCTCACACACCGCGTCAGCCGGCACACCGCGAAGAGCGTCGTCCCGGCGGTCATCGAGAATCAGCTCGATCGCCAGCCGGAGGCTCTCCAAACACTCTTCCTTGGAGCGGCCCTGGCCGTTCGCTCCGGGGATCTCGGGACAGTATGAGATGAACCAGTCCCCGTCCCTCTCGATGATCGCGGTAAATTCATTCGTCATACACGACATTCTCAAGAGCGTCGCCAGTTCTGGTTGAATAGGAAACGTACTCGAACCAGCTGCAAAGCCAAGCCTGGTCAACCGCCCTCACTCCCCGGGCGAGCTTCCGTTCCAGCCGACCGCCTGCGCTTCCGGCGCCTCCCCCTCCTCCGCGGGAAGGGCGAAGTGGGAGAGCATCTCGCGCACCTGCTCAATGGTGGCGCCCGGGTGGCGCTCCAGAATCAGGGCCACGATGCCGGCCACGTTGGGCGCCGCGAAGCTGGTGCCGTGCTTCACCACGCGCCGGCCGCCCGTCCACAGCACCGGCTGCTCCACCCCCCACGCCTCGCACTCCATGGCGTGCTCCGGCCGGTAGCGAAAGTGGAAGGGCGACTCGAAGCGCGCGGCCGAAACGCCGATCACGTTCTCGAAGATGGCCGGGTAGCTCCAGTCGTTGGCGTTGTGCCCGGCCGCGACCACGATGATCCCCGCGCGGCGCGCCTTTTCGCAGGCGGCGTACAGGGGGTGCAGGGTGCCCTCCAGCCGCGTGCCCAGGCTCACGTTGATCACCTGCACGCCCTCCTGGATGCACCAGAGCAGCGCGGCGTGCAGCGTGCCCGGCGAGGTCTCCAGCACCTTGCCGAACACCTTGACCGGGATGACCCGCGCGTCCGGCGCGATGGCCAGGATGAGGTCCGCGCAGGCGGTGCCGTGGCCCAGCACGTCGTGGTCGTCGTCGTTCTGCGCCAGGGCGAAGTCGTCGTCCGGGTCCACGAAGCCGATGCCGGGAAGCACCCGCTCGTCGTGGAGGGTGCGGTCCCAGCCGCTGTCCACCACCGCCACCCGCACCCCCCGCCCCGTGGCGCCGCCCAGCTCGCTGCGCACCCACTCCGGCGGCTGCCGCGGCTGCACGTCCTGGATCCGTGTCTCGTCGGTCACTTGCGGTTGAACTTCTCCAGGATGGAGCTCCACGCCAGCTCGGCGATGCGGCCGGAGCGGGTGACCACGTTGGCCTGCACGCTGTAGCCGCGGCGAAAGCGGTCCAGCGCGTCGCGCTCGATCTGCCGCGGGTCCAGCGACGCCACCACGCGGTACAGTCCCGGCGTGGCGGAGCGCGGGGCCTGCGT
Source organism: Longimicrobium sp. (assembly GCA_036260235.1). Lineage (GTDB taxonomy): Bacteria > Gemmatimonadota > Gemmatimonadetes > Longimicrobiales > Longimicrobiaceae > Longimicrobium. The sequence goes on along the minus strand of DATAAG010000477.1, from coordinate 11,074 downwards.
GCCGCCCGCCGCCGTGCCGCTCTCGCCCCCCGGCGCGCCGAAGGGCTCCGCGGCCACGTGCGAGACGCGCCCCTCCAGCTGCCGGCGGTCCTTCTGGTCGAAGGCCTGCACCTCCAGCCGCACCACGTCGCCCACGTTGATCTTGTGCACGTCGCGCTCGGGAACCAGCATGGTCACCCGCCACTCGCCCAGCTCCCCGATCTCCAGCAGCGTCTCGCCCTCGCGCACGTAGGCGCCGGCCAGCCGCTCGATCTGCTCGGTGAGCACCACGCCGCCGCTGGGGGAGGTGATGGTGGTGCGGTCGATGCGCTCGCGCGTCTCGCGGATCTGCGCGGCCAGGCGGGCGATCTCCGTGGCGGCGCGCTGCTGGTCGAAGCCGCTCAGCGACAGCATGTCGGTCTCGGCGGCGTTCAGGCGGATGTCGGCCTCCGCGCCGCGCACCTCGCCCACGGCCTGATCCAGCATCACGTGCTGCCCGGGGCGGTAGACGGCCAGCAGCGAGTCGACGTTGGTGCCAAAGCCGTGCTCCACCATCTGCTGCACCAGCGCGGCCCGGGCACGGCTCAGCCGGGCGCGGGCCGCCTCCAGCCGCTCGCCCTGCTGCCGGCGCTCCAGCGGCGTCTGCGCGATGGAACGGTCGCGCTCGATCTCGGCGGCGCGGTGCTGGGCCTCCAGCTGCGCCAGCTGCGTCTCCAGCGCCAGCGCGTCCAGCCGCACCACCACCTGCCCCCGCTGCACGGTGTCGCCGCTCTGCACCAGAACCTCGCGGATGGGGCCGGCCGCCTGCGCGCGGATGGGCCACACGTTCACCGGCTCCAGCACCCCGGCGGCCTTCACCGTCACGTCCATCGACACCACCAGCGACACGATCATCCCCAGGCCCAGGACGAGCGCGATGATGCCCAGCGTCCATGACACGGCGCGCTTGACGAAGCGGCCGCCCGGCTGGCCCGTGTCGTCCAGCTCCGGGAGCCGCAGCGGGATGACGTTGCTCGGCAGGGTTGCTCTGGGCTGTTCCATGGTCAAGTGCTGCGAGAACTGAATTCGCGCACGCGGGCGGGGTCCCCGCCTCGCGTGACTCGCCCACCTCCTCCCAAAATCCGCGGGAGGTGGGGTGGGCGCCGGGTCCGTGCTGTTTTCACCGGCTCACCGCCGCCCGCTGAGGGCCCTCACCCGCGGCCTGGCGCCGCACCCTCTCCCGCGAGCGGGAGAGGGTGTAAACTCCTCGCGTCGTGACGGTCCTGCCGTTCTCCCGCCCCCGCGCAGTTTGCGGGAGGGCCCCTACGCCCCCGAGGGCCGCACGGCGCGCAGGCGGCGGCTGTCGTCCAGCGCGGCCTCGCCGCCGCCCAGGAGCTGGCGGTACGTCTCGCTGTCGCGCAGCAGCTCCGCGTGCGTGCCCACCGCCGCCACCTGCCCGCCCTCCATCACCACGATCTGGTCCGCCAGCGCCGCCGTCTGCACGCGGTGCGTCACGAAGATCACGGTGCGGTCCTGCAGCCGCGCGAACAGGTCGCGCAGGATCTCGCTCTCCGTGGCCATGTCGATGTTGGACGTGGCCTCGTCCAGCAGCAGGATGCGCGAGTTGCGGATGACGGCGCGGGCCAGCGCCAGCCGCTGCCGCTGCCCCCCGGAAAGGGTGCTCCCCCACTCGCCCACCGGGGTGTCGTACCCCTCCGGCAGGTCGCGCACCAGCTCCTCCAGCCGGCACAGACGCACCGCGTCGTCCACCTCGGCGCGGGTGGGGTCGTCCGCGCCCATGGTCAGGTTGTCCCAGATGGTCCCCTGCATGAGCGCGAACTCCTGCCACACCACCGAGATCTGCCGCCGCAGGTCCGGCAGGCTGATGGAGGTGGCGGGAACGCCGTCGAAGAACACCTGCCCGGCGTCCGGCTCCTCCATGCGCGTCACCAGGCGCAGCAGCGAGCTCTTCCCCACGCCGCTGTGGCCCACGACGGCGGTGATCATCCCCCGCGGAAAGTGCAGGTCCACGCCGCGCAGCACCCGCTTTTCCGCCGAATAGCCGAACGCCACGTCGCGCAGGCGGACGTCGCCCTCCAGCACGTGGCGCACGGGCGGGGTGGGCTCGTACGCCTGGGTGGGGTCCTGCTCGGTGGGCATGTCCAGGTACTCGAACATGCGCCCCAGGTTCACCGCGGACTGCTGGAAGTCGCTGAACAGGTTGGTGATCTGCGCCAGCGGGTTGTACAGGTAGCCGATGTACGCGCTGAAGGCGATGTAGTCGCCCAGCGTCATCTCGCCGGCGATCAGCAGGCGCCACGCGTACCAGGTGTACAGCGCCGTCCCCAGCGCCCGGACGACGCCGTTGAGCCCGTTGAACACCTGCCCGTAGCCGCCCGCCTTGAGCTGCACGTTCAGCGCGGCCCGCATCTGCCGGTTGGCGCGGTCGTACACGTAGTGCTCCCGCGCCAGCGTCTTGAGGGAGCGGATGTGGCTGAGCACCTCCACCTGGAAGGCGCCCAGGTCCGCGTACGCCTCGGCGCTCTTCTTCCAGTAGCGCCGCATGATGCGGGCGGAGACCGTGGTGATCACCACCGTGAGCGGCACGGTGACGAGCGACACGATAGCCAGCTTCCACTGCAGCAGGAAGAGGAAGGGCGGGACCAGGATCAGGTACGCGCCGTTGACGAACAGCGTCTCGAAGACCCTGGAGACGCTCTGCAGCGAGCTGCGCACGTCGCCGAAGCGGCTCATGATCTCGCCCACGCGGTGCTCGTCGAAGAACCGCGAGCGCAGGTGCTGCAGGTGGTTGAAGAAGAGAAGGCTCGTCGCGTTGCTGAGGTGCGACGTGGTGTACATGGTGAAGTACCCCCGGATCGCCCCCAGCACCGCGCCCGCGATGGCGAACGCCAGGATGCCGCCCACCAGCACGTGCATCAGCGTGACGTTGCGGGTGGGGTACACCTCGTCGATCAGCAGCTTGGAGAGGTACGGCGCCACCATCCCCAGCAGCCCCAGCACCATTCCCAGCGCCATCCCCCTGGCCAGCGGTCCCCAGTAGGCACGGATGACCCGCAGCAGCCGCATGAACTGCTGAAAGGCCTCGCGAAGCGGGGGGATCTCTGCCGGTGCTGGTGGGGGCATGGTAGGTTATGCTGCCACTCAAGATGCACGTCCGCGAAGCGCCCCGGTCCTTCCCGCCGGGTGCTCATGCGTTTGACGCCACAAAGATAACCGCTCCGGCGCCCGACGGCACCGGCCTGGATGCCTCGATCGGGGTGATCGGTTCACCCCGCCCGAACCGTCATTCCGATGGAGGCGCCCGCGCGATCTTTCCCGTGCGCTGAGCCCGGGGCGCCGACCGACGAATCTACTCTCCCGTGCAGGTGCGCCGCCGCAGCGCAGTCTCTCCCGTGCACACCGCACAGGCATCAGCCTTTGTCGCGGCCCGCGGCGCGCGGGCAGACATCACCTGATCGCGCTTCGTGGGGTCCGGTCCGCTGGGTTCGGAGACGTTTCCGCGAGCATTGCTCCTCCCCAAAAAAACCGCGATGGCCCCCTGCCGCACGCCGTCTCATGTACCCATCTGCACGCCTCGCGACAACGGCTGTGCACCCGGCCGTCGCTGCGCCGCCACCCTGCACGGACCAGTTCCGCGCCGCCTCCGCCGCCGGTGAATGCCGACTGCCTGCCCGGGCCGGGGTTCGCCACCACGCACCTGAGGCAGCGATGCGGTCCGCGCGGGCAGACTTCGGGAGCTTCCAGCGGCGACTTATGCTCCTTGCGAATCAAATCCGGTAACTGCTTCCACCGGAACTCGCCACCACGCTCCTGAGGCAGCGATGCAGTCCGCGAAGGCGGACTTTGCGAATTTCCAGCGGCGACTTCAGTCGCTCCAGCGGTGCGGGCGATTACCGGGTCGGATTCGCAACGGCATCACCCGCTTTCCTCGCGGCGGCTTCAGTCACTGGCCCGCCGAACGCCGATCACGCGCCGGCGCCCACCATCCCCCGCTCGAAGTCCACGAAGCCGGCCTGGTACGCCTCGCCCAGCTGCTGCACCACCTGCGCCTGCAGCCAATCGCGGTCCGGCGCGCCCTCCGGCGTGGCGACCGCCTCCTCCACCCCCGCCACCACCTCCTCCAGCGGCGCGGGCTCCTGCACCAGCTGCAGGACCAGCGCGGGGAAGGGGCGCAGCGGCCGCACGTTCACGCGCCCGGCGGTGAACTGCGCCAGGAACCAGGTGTCCTCCTCCTCCGGCGGCGCCGACGGGTCTCCAGCCTCCAGCCACGCATCCCAGTCCCACCGGGTGGAGGCCAGGCGCGAGCGGGGGGAGAGGCCGGCGCGCCCCTGCTGCCAGTCCACCTCGTTCCGCGGCAGCCGCGCGAGCCCGTCCATCACCTCCTCCGTGTAGTCGGCCACGGAGCGGGCCAGCTCGTAGCGGACGCGGTCCACCAGGAAGGCGTCCTCCAGCCGCGCGCGGCGGTCGCCGTCCTCCACCCCCGCGACGTGGGCGGCGATGGCGTCGTGCGCCTTCTCCACGTCCGACTCCCGCGGCGCGGGACCCATCTCCGGCCGCGGGACGATCGCCTCCACGTCCTCGCCCAGGGCGGCGAAGATGCGCAGCGTGCGGTCGAAGTGCTCCTCCACCGTGCGCCGCGCCAGCGCGGCGAACCCTTCCGCGCCGGCGTGGCCGCCCTGCGCCGCCGCGTCGTCCGGGGCGGTGAGGAAGATGGCGGACGGCACCTCCGGACGGGCCAGCCGCAGCAGGAACAGGCCGATCCCCGACTCCCCCAGCAGCAGCCCGGGGTCCTGCACGGCGCCCATCGTCCCGCACGGCCAGGGCACCCCCTGGTCCTCGAAGCGGCGGATGCCCCAGAGCGCCACGGCGCGGGCGGGCTGCAGCAACTCGTCCTCGCCCAGCATGCGCGCGCCCTCCAGCAGCGTCTCGGCGTTGCCGCCGCGGCCGTGGCAGAGGGAGAAGTTCATCTCCATGGCGTCGGTGAGGGAGCTCACCACCGACTGGAACGAGGCGCGCGCCTCTTGCAGGTAGAGCGGGTCGCCCAGCAGCTGGTACGCGCGCAGGCGGGGGAAGCCGATCCCCGGGCCGCCGTGGCACCAGGCGGACATGTAGCGCATCCCCTGCGGCTCCAGCGGATTGCCGGCCCGCAGCCGGTCGCGCAGCTCGTCCAGGCGCCCCTCGAACTGGTACTCGCCCAGCTCCGTGTGGCGCAGGTCCGGCCAGTTGCTGGCCTCGGGGCTGAAGAAGCGGCGCTCGTACAGGAACGCCTGCTCCGCCGCGTACCGGTACCTGCCCTCGCCGGTGGCGGCGTACAGCTCCAGCAGCCCGTGCCCCATCCCCGCCGCGCCGTGGGCGTAGCCGCACAGGTTGCGGATGGAGGAGCTGCGCATGGTCGACCACGAGAACCCGTCCGCGTCGCGCGCCGCCACGTTGATCAGGTGGTCGCCCAAGCGCGTGGCGATCCCGGTGGCCAGCTCCGCGTCCACGTGCCGCGCCAGCCGCAGCAGCGCCGGGATGGCGCCGCCGGCGCCGCCGATCACGTCCATCCCGAAGTCGCGCGACTCGTTCCCCGCCAGCGGCCGCAGCAACTCCTCCGCCTCCGCGAACAGGTCCTCGCGCCCCAGCAGCTCCCCCACCCGCGCGGCGGCGTAGGCGATCCCCACGCGGCCGCTGTGGAAGCCGAAGGCCGAGTCGTGCTGCGTGGCGCCCTCGCGCAGGGCGAAGCGCAGGGCGCCCAGCGCCGTCCGCGCGGCCTCCGGGTCGCCGGTGACGGCGGAGAGCTCCGCCAGGAAGAGGGCGATGCCGGAGGTGCCCTCGTAGATGGCGCCGCCGGCGGTGGCCGCGACCGCGCGCCGCACCCGCGGGTTCTCGCGGTCCGGCGACATGATCTGCCAGGTGCAGGCGTCGCCCTCCCACTGCGCGTCGGCCGCCACCCGCCGGCCGATGCGCTGCGCGGCGTCGAGAAAGGTCCCGGGATCGGCCTGGGCCGTCAGGTCTAGCTCGGTCACGTTCAGATTCCGTTCGTGGTCCATCCCGCTCCGGCGAGGGCGGAAGCCGGATCAGGCGTCATCCATCACTCGATCAGATCACCCGTTCACCTCGTCACCCACCCGGCGGCGCGGGCGACGGCACCCCCAGCGCCTCCGCGGGGCGGCCCAGCGCGCGGGTGATCAGGTACCCCAGGTAGCTTTCCTCCTGGATGGTGATCCCCAGGCGGTTGTTCGTCATGTGCAGGTAGCTGGGCACCAGCCCCTGCCACACCCGCGTCCACTCCTCCGCCGTCTGCATGCCGATCAGCACGCGCCGGGCGTCGAAGAGGGGGCGCAGCTCCTCGCGGATGCGGCGCATGCCGTCGGCGTACAGGTCCAGCGTGTCGCTGAGCGAGTCGCCGTCGTCCATGGCCTCCCAGATGGCGTCCACGTACTCCATCAGCGTCTCCGCCTGGCTGCTGAACCCCTGGTCGAAGGCGGTGAGCAGCGCGTCGCGCCCATCCTCCTCGCGGGCGACGGAGCGCAGGTAGTTGGTGGAGTACATCTGCGTGAAGGTGGCGGCGCGCTCGCGGTCCCCGGCGAAGATGTGGATGAGGATCACCATCGAGAGCAGCCCCTTCCCCAGCCGCGACGAGCGCTCCGTCCCCATCTTCGCGATCAGCGCGTACGCGGCGTCGCTGGAGACCTGGAAGGCGCGCTCGGAGACCAGCAGCGCGTCGGGGCCGCCGTACCGGTCCGTCTCCGGCTCGTACGCCACCCGCGCCAGGTGCGTCACCTGCACCGGCTCGCCCTCCCCCCGCTGCGGGATCTGCGGGGTCTCCGGCCGGGCGTCGACCTCCACCGCCGGGTTGTGGGCGCGCACGTGCTCCACCAGCGCCGGCCAGACGTCGCGGCCCAGCACCTCGGGGTCCCCCAGCAGGCGCAGCCGCACGTGCGGGCCGAACTCGCTGTAGCGGATGAAGAAGTGCTGGTGGATCCACCCTTCCGCCAGGCAGCGGCGGACGAACGGCTCCGCCACCTCCAGCACCACGCGGTCGCAGTCCGGCGTGTAGATCCACCCGTTGAAGAACAGGTAGACGCTCAGCCACTCCCGCCCGTCCGGGCGCGGGGGCGCGGGGGTCTGCGGCTCGAGGGATTCGCTCATCGCGTCACGTCCCCGGAAGCGCGTCCGCCAGCTCCCCCTGCTCCGCCCCCGCGCTGGCGGTGCCGCCGGGGAAGTACAGCTGCACCACCAGCTCGGTGGCGAACGACTCATCGCCGTGGCGGGGAAGCTGCTCGCGGCGGGGATAGCGCTCGTCGAAGACGGCGTTGAAGTTCTTGAGCCCCGCGGCCACCTTGCCCAGCAGCCCCACCAGCAGCGGGTTGCCGAAGTCGATGAACTGCGGCTTGAAGAAGTCCTTCGACGGCTGCGTGCGCTTCTTCTGCGCGTCCGGCGCGGCCGCGCCCTCCCCCTGCGGCGCCTCGCCACCCTCCACCGCCGCCTCGGCGGGCCCGGGCGCCTCGTGCTCCTCGGGGGCGGCCTCCGCCTCCGGCGCCGCGGCCTCGTAGCCGGGGATCTCCGCCGGCGCCTCCACCGGCGCTTCCTCCTGCTGCGGCGCGCCGGCCGGGCGCGGGCGCGGCTCGGGAAGCGGGATCACCCGCAGGTACGCCGTCTCCGGGATGCCGTGCTCGCGCCGCCACCGGTTGGCGCGGATGAAGAAGTCGGCCGCGCTCTCGTCCGGGCGCCGCTGGGGAAAGAGCGCCGCGGGAACGGACCACCGGCGCCGCATGAGCACCAGCTGCCCGCCCGCGAAGGTGATGCGCGGCCGGTGCTGCACGGCGGGCGGCGGCGCGGGCGCCTCCGGGGCCGGCACCTGCTCGCCCCCCTCCGCCGCGGCGCCTTCCGCCGGGGCGACGGTGACGCCTTCCGCCACGGCTTCCGCGGGCCCGGCGGGCGCACCGGCGACGGGAGCTGCGGCCTCGGCATCGGGCCCGGGCTCCCTGTCCTCCATCGTATCCGATCCCTCCATCGTGTCCGACCCCTCGCGCGCCTGCGGAGGCGGCGGCGCGGCTCGGGGCGGCGGGGGCGGGTCCGCCGACTCGGGGATGGACGGCGCGTACATCACCGGCGGGGTGAAGCGCGACAGCAGCTGGTACAGCGGCGGCCGCATCCGCGGGTTCAGGAAGCCCAGGTCCACGGGGATCACCCGGCGGCCCGTGGGTCCGTGCACCAGCGCCAGGTTGTGCGGGTCCTCCGGGTCCGGCAGCACCAGGATCTCCGAGCTGCGCAGCTGCTCGTCCGTGGCGCCGCTCTCGCCGGTGGGGTAGCTGATCTCCCAGCGCAGCAGCGGCGGGTGCAGGTTGGCGTTGAACTGCGCGTCGCCGCAGATCTCCGCCAGCAGTTCGCCCGTGAGCGCGGCGTTGGCCCGGCGCACGTCTTCCTGCACGTCGTCGGGAAGCATGTACAGGAAGCGCGAGAAGTACTTGCCGTACCCCGCCGTGTAGCTGGAGCCGTGGAGGATGAAGACGGGCTCCTCGTCCTGGCCCTCCGCCGGCACCAGCAGGCCGAACGCGCCCATGGAGCGCGGCACGGCGCTGAGCGTCTCCACCCCCTGCAGCGCCTCGTCCACCTCCTGCGGGGTGAGGTCGATCGCCTCCGCGTCGCGCGCCTCGTCCCACTTGCGGCGGATGACCTCGGTGAGCCGCTGCCGCGCCGCGCCCAGGTCCTTGATGGACTGCAGGCCGAACGGGTTGCCCACGTCGTACCCGTCCGCCGCCGCGCCGCCGCGCTGCTGCGCCTCCTTCTCCACGTGCGCCTTGAAGTGCTCGCGGTAGTAGTCCTCGTAGAACTTCAGCAGGGGCACGCCCTGGGCGCTGCCGTAGTAGTCCTGAAAGAAGTGCCGCATGGTGGCCTGCTCCGCCCGCGGCCACGCCAGCCGCGCGGTGGTGCGCACCCACTGCTCGAAGGCGTCCATCGCCCGCCGCACCCCCGGCGTGAGCGCAATCTCGGCCGACGCGGGAGAGGTGGCGTCCTCGTAGAACGGCATGTCCTTCCTGAGCCGTCCCTCCACCTTCATCGACTCCAGCGCGGCCTCCAGCATCTCGTGCACCTGCTGGATGATACGCTCGCGCTCCTGCACGTCGGCGTCCGTGTACGCCTCGATGCGCTCGCGCAGGGTGGCCAGCACCTGCGACACCTGCCGCGCGTGGTCGTCGTCGATGCGGTCCAGCAGCGCGCGGAAGGGCAGGTCCCAGTCCGCGTCCTGCTCGCGGATGCCGGTGTGGAAGCGCAGGAAGCCGATCTCGATCAGCTTGTCCAGGTACGCCTCCGCCTCCTGCGGCGTGGCGTCGATCTCCGGATCCGACGAAAGGGTGCGGATCAGGTCGCCCAGCGTGGGCGCGTGCCCCTCCTGCATGCGGCTGGCGATGAGCTGCAGCACCTCGTTGTCCGCCATGCGCTGAAAGACCTCGCGGCCCTCGATGGCGGTCAGGAAGACCAGGCGCGGCCCCTCGGAGCGCAGGGTGGGGTTGCGCTCCACCTGCAGCGCGTGGCGGAACGCCGGGCGCGTCTTCAGGTGGTCGAAGAACAGGCCGTACAGGTACTTGTTGGCGCGGACGAAGCTGCGCTTTTTGCGCGGCGTGCTGGTGAAGCGCGTGGCGCCGTCCGCCTCGCCGTCGCGCCCGTCCACGAAGGTGCCGGGGATGATGGCGCAGAAGGTGGCGAAGGGCGTGGCCTTCATCGCCATGCGCGTGTAGTAGCGCAGCAGCCCGCGCTCCGTCTTCTCGTCGCGCCCGTGCAGCTCGCCCGCGGCCGCGGCGGCGGAATAGCGCCCCAGGTTGCCGTACAGCGAGCGGCTGCTCACCATCAGCCCCATGCGGAAGTCGGCGTCCTGCAGCAGCTGTCCGAAGCGGCCGCGGATCTCCGCCGTCTCGGCGTCGTGCGCCTGCCGCAGCTCCGACTCCAGCGCCCGGGCACGCTCCAGGTCCGCCGCAAAGGAGCGCACCCGCTCCGCCACGGACGCGTCGACTCCCGCGAGCCCCGCCTCCAGCTTTTCGGCGGAGGGCGCGCGCAGGTTGTACAGCTCGCGTTTGAGCGTGATCAGGCGGTTGCGCGCGGGCTTTTCCTCCGCCGCGCCGATGGCGGTGAAGAGAAGCTGCGAGATCTCCTCACGGGCCTCGTGCAGCCGCTGCTCCGTCTGGTGCAGCGCATCGAACAGGGCCAGCGTGCGCTCGGCGCGCATCGCGTCCACCGGGTTGGTGGGGGCGCCGGAGACGCGGCACACGAAGCGGGGAAGCAGCGCGTCGGTGCCGCCGCCGGCGGCTTCGTCCAGCCAGGACTCCATCATGCAGCGTGCGGGTGTGCGTGCCGGCGCGAATGCGCAAACCGACGGAAAGAGAGTGCGGTTCGGCGGGTACGGGACTGCCGCGCCTCACCGCCGCGGCAGATGACGGGCGGGCGCGGCCGCGCCATCCGGATCAGGTCCACGGGTCACGGTTCCAGCCGACGGGTAACGGAACCGGACTGCGACGATAACCGCGTGGCCGAAGATTCCGCAAGTACGTGAGCCGCCACCATGAACGCATGATGCACCCCTTTTATTACCCTGACCACGATTGCCGTCCGGATCAGCGCAGAGTGGACGATGGCCACCCCCCGTGTGGAACGACGATACGTCCGTGACGAGGGGGCCCATCGACAGCCGCCGAGAGGATTTTTGATGATGAAATCCGGAAGGACATTGATCGTCCGGGGAGCGCTCCGTTTTCCTCGGCCGTGGCGCGGCCAGATGGTTCTCCAGATCGCGCGTCAAGGGGTCCGGGCAGCCTGCTCCAGTGCGCCCGGTAACGATCCGGCGCACCGCATCCTCCGCCAAAAAGTTTTCTCGTGGTCCAGAGGAAACGGCACGAGAAGACCCTGTTGACTCTGCTGACTCTGTGTGAGGCCTGTTCTTTTTGCGGATCCGGTATGAGAGGATCTGAGAGGATCTGAGAGGATCGTGCGGGATACTGCGGGATACTGCGGGATACTGCGGGATACTGCGGGATACTGCGGGATACTGCGGGATAGTGCGGGATACTGCGGGATACTGCGGGATACTGCGGGATACTGCGGGATACTGCGGGAT
>DATAAG010000476.1:0-1864 GCA_036260235.1 Longimicrobium sp. | reverse complement strand
GCAGTCGGGGGGGCGGTTTCGATTCACCGCCGCAGCAGGAGACGGGGACGCTCTACGGCCTGCGGCGTGCGTAGCGGGTGAACGCCACGAGCGAACCCTCTGACACCGGACGATGAGACCGATGCGCAACCACCGTGTGATTCACGTCGCCGCCCTGCTCGCCGCGCTTTCGCTGGGCGCCTGCGGCAACGCCAACGAGGCCGCGAAGAACGACGGCGGGCAGACCAGCGACCCGGCCACCAAGACCTCCACCGGCAGCCCCGAGGCACGGGAGCAGGCCACCGCCGTCAACGACACCTCGCCGCACCGCCCGGGAGCGCCGTCGGCGCCCTGAGCCGGCGGGCGGTCACGACGGACTTCCCCCGATCCCGGGGGAGGTGCGCCCTCGTCCCGGTACGCCTCACGCACTGCGCCCGCGGGTACCTCGACCGTGTCAGCGCCAGGCGGACAGCGCGCCGTCGCTGCGGCGATTTCTTCAATCGCTGATCGCGAGGCTCCGAAACCGGAGAGTCCCGCCCGGCGCTGCCGAACGGGACTCTCCGCGTCACCCCATCACCCCATCACCCCATCACTCCACCACCCCCTCACCGCCGCCCCATCCGGTCGTCGTCCATCCGGTCGCCGCGCACCTCCGTGTTGGTGACCTCACGGTCCACCTCGGCGTGCTCGCGGCGCAGGGTGGTGTCCACGCTCTCCGTCTCCACCACCTCACGCTTGCGCACCACCAGTTCCTCCTTGGGCACCACGCGCTTCTCCACCACCGCCTCCTCGGCCATCAGCGGAATGCGGATCTCGTCCTCCGTCTCCACGATCTCTCCGCGCGCCGCCGCCATCGCGTCGGTCACCGGCCGGCGCTCCACCACCGCCTCCTCGCGGCGCAGCGGCACCTCCTCGCGCACGTGCTCCGTCTCCACGCGCTTGTGCACGCCCACCTCGCCCGCGGCGACCTCGCGCTTACCCACCGCCAGCTGCTCCTCGTTGAGCGTCAGGCGCATCTCCCTGCCGCGGAACGCCTCGCCCTCGTAGAAGTCCGGCGTGGCCGGCGCGGTGCTCAGGTTGCACGCGCGCCCCACCTGCTCCTCGTAGTCGCGGGTGATGGGGCCGTGGTCGTACGCCGGCAGCGCGCGCAGCTGCTCGTCGCCCAGGCGCTCCACCAGCACCTGCCGGCGGTCCTGCTCCAGCCGCGCGTACCCGATGGGGATGGTCACGTGGCGCCCTTCGCCGTCCACGTCCACGTAGCGCACCGTGTTGGCCTGCGTGTCCACCAGCAGGTCGTCCACCCGGCCCAGCCGCCGCCCGTCCGACGCCATCACGTCCCACCCGCGGATGTCGGGCTCGCCGTCCACCACCTTCCACCCGGGAAGCTGGGTCATCGGCACCACGCGATCCATCGGTTCGTTCGCCATCGGTTCCTCCACACGGATGATTGTGCCCTGCTCTCCCCCGCCGGGCGCCCCCCGCGCCCCGGATCAGGGGGCGGAAACCCGTTGCAATCCCTGTGCGCGCGGGAACAGGCGTAGCAGGCAGGGGCCGTCTGATACATTGGCGGCACGGCGCGGCGCCAGTTCCCTCCCTGCGCGGCTGAAGCCGCCGCGACGACGGCGGAAAGCCCGGCAACCGCGCTCAACTGCGCGGTGGTTGCCTCCGTGCACACGGGCGGCGGCCGGCACGAACCGTCCGCGCAGGCGGAGATCGCGAAGTTCCAGCGGCGCCTTCAGTCGCTCCGAGTGGGCGGGGGTAGCTCCCGGGCTGAGTGGCCGCCAGAGTCCGATTGCGAGGATCGGCGGGTGGCGCGAGAGGAGCCGGCGTGATGTTTACACCCCCTCCCGCGCAGTTTGCGGGAGGGGGTGGACGAGCCTCGGCG
>DATAAG010000475.1:0-8142 GCA_036260235.1 Longimicrobium sp. | reverse complement strand
ACGCCGATCAGGCGGCGGGCGGCATGGGACGGGACGAGGGCGGCCGAGCGGGCGCCGGGAAGCGGCTTGCGAAGCGTGGTCATGTGCTCTGCGGTAAAGTGAATCCTTGTCCGACTGATCGGGGCGCGTCGACAGGCACCGCACTGCGCCCGCGAGGGCCCCCTCCCCCCAGCCCCCTCCCCCGCTCCGCGGAAGAGGGGGAGAATGCGTCCGGCGGATCGAGATGCTTCGGCGGGCATCCGTCTGCGCCCACGAGGGCCCCTCCCCCGGCCCCTCCCCGCGCAAACTGCGCGCGGAGAGGGGAGAAAAAACAGAGAACCGCAAGTGACGAAGCCCCGCGCAGTTTGCGGGGCTTTCCGCCGTTGTAGCCGCGGCTTCAGCCGCCCGGGGATGAAGCCCGCCCGACGTACCTCAGACCCGCTCCACCGACAGCGCCACGGCGTCGCCGCCGCCCAGGCAGAGCGTGGCCAGCCCCGTCTCCGCGTCGCGGTCCTTCATGGCGTGCAGCAGGGTGGTCAGCACCCGCGCGCCCGACGCGCCGATCGGGTGGCCCAGCGCCACGGCGCCGCCGTTCACGTTCACGCGGTCCCAGTCCCAGCCCAGCCCGGCGCCGTCCGCCAGCGCCTGCACCGCGAACGCCTCGTTGGCCTCGATCAGGTCGTAGTCGCTGATCTGGCTCCCCTGCTTCTTCATCAGCCGCTTCACGGCCTCGATCGGCGCGAAGAACAGCTCCTTCGGCTCCACGGCGCCCGTCGAGTAGGCGGCGATGCGGGCCAGGATCGTCAGCCCGTGCGCCCGCGCGTACTCCTCGCTCACCACCACGACGGCGGAGGCGCCGTCGTTCATCGACGAAGCGTTGCCGGCGGTGACGACCGGCTCCGTCACGTCCCTGGGCGCGTCCTTCGTGAAGGCCGGCTTGAGCTTGCCCAGCGACTCCATGGAGGAATCCGCGCGCGGGCCCTCGTCCGCATCCACCACCGTGGGACCCTTGCGGCCGGCGATCTCCACCGGGACGATCTCCTCCCTGAACTTGCCGGCCTGCGCGGCGGCGACGGCCTTCTGGTGCGACTGCACGCTGAACTGGTCGGCCATCTCGCGGGTGATGCCGGCCTTCTTGGCCGTGTACTCCGCGTGCCCGCCCATGTGCACCTCGCAGAACGAGCACCACAGGCCGTCGCGGATCAGCCCGTCCACCAGCGCCTGGTCGCCGAACTTGACGCCGTTGCGCATCCCGTAGACGTAGAACGGCGCGTTGCTCATCGACTCCTGCCCGCCGGCGATCACCACCTGGCTGTCGCCGGCGCGGATGGACTGCGCCGCCAGCATCACCGCCTTCAGGCCGCTGCCGCACACCTTGTTGATGGTGAGCGCGCTGACGGTGCTGGGGAGGCCGGACTTGATGGCGGCCTGGCGCGCGGGGGCCTGCCCCACTCCACCCTGCACCACGTTCCCCATGATGACCTCGGCCACGTCCTCGGCGTCGATGCCGGCGCGGCTCACCGCCTCGCGGATGGCGATGGCGCCCAGGTCGGGCGCGGAGAGCGGGCTGAGCGCGCCCAGGAACTTGCCGATGGGCGTGCGCACCGCGCTGACGATCACGGGGGTGGTCTTCGGGTCTCGCGCGATATCGATCATGGCGTCCTCAAAACGATGGAAGTTGGTTGTCTCTACTCACGCACTCACGCACTCACGCACTTTCAGGTCACGCACTTTCCAGCCGCACGCCCTTCCCGTCCGCCACGGGCCACCCCCACGCCGTGAACGGGTCGTGCGTGCTGACGAGCAGCCAGCGCTCGTCCAGGGCGCGCTTCAGCAGCGCGCGCTTGCTCTCCAGCGTCACCAGCGGCTCCACGTCGTAGCCCATGATCCACGGGAGCGGCAGGTGCGCGAAGGTGGGGACGACGTCGGCCAGGAAGCACGCCGTCTCGCCCCCCGAGCGCACCAGCACCGACTGGTGGTGCGGGCAGTGGCCGGGGGTGCGCACCACCGAGATTCCGGGAACGATCTCGACGTCGCCCTCGACGAGGTCGAACCGCCCCGCCGCCATCACCGGCTCGTAGTTGTCCGGCAGGTAGCTGGCGGAGGTCCGCTCGTTGGTGCGATGCGCCCACTCCCACTCGCCGCGCTGGACGACGTAGCGCGCATTGGGAAAGGAGACGCGCACCTGCCCCTCGGCGTCGCGGAAGGTGTTGCCTCCCGCGTGGTCGAAGTGCAGGTGCGTGTCGATGACGACGCCCACGTCGTCCGGGCGGAACCCCGCCTCCGCGACGAGCTCCTGCAGGCGGTCGGGGTACGCCGGATCGGAGGTCGCGTTGTCCACGCCGTAGATGTCGCGGAACTTTGCCTCCTCCTTGTTCCCCAGCCCCGTCTCGATCAGCACCAGCTCGTCCGGCGTCTGGACGAGAAGGCAGCGGAGCGCGAGCGGAATGCGGTTCCGCTCGTCCGCGGGCATGCGCTTTTCCCACAGCGGCTTGGGAACCACGCCGAACATGGCGCCGCCGTCCAGCCGCTGCGTCCCCGCCTCCAGCGCGTGCAGGGTGAAGTCGCCCAGCCGCCGGGTCTGGATGCGCGGGGGCGCCGCCATGGCCGCCTCCGTCACGCCGCCTCCATCGACTGCGGCATCGCCCTGCGCCGGCGGGACTTCCGCGGCTTGCGGCGGCGCAGCAGCTTCTGCAGCCCCTCCCAGTCCGTCACCCCCTGCTCCTCCGCCAGGTCGATCAGCCGCAGCAGCACGTGCGCCGTGGCCACCGCGTCGTCCAGCGCGCGGTGCCGCGACTCGATCTCCACGCCGAAGAAGAGCGCCAGCCCGTCCAGCGAGCGCGAGGGGAGCTGGGGAAGGAGCCGGCGCGAAAGGCGGACGGTGCACAGCTGGCGCCCGGAGAGCGTCATCCCCGTCGCCATCCCCATCTCGTGGCAGATGAAGCGCCAGTCGAAGGCCGCGTTGTGCGCCACGAACACGCACCCCTCGATCGCCGCCGACACCTGCCGGGCGATCTGGGCGAAGCGGGGCTGGTCCGCCACCATCGCGTTGGTGATCCCGGTGAGCCCCGTGATCATCCCCGGGATCGGCCGCTCGGGGTTCACCAGGGTGCAGAAGGTGTCGCGCACCTGCCCGCCGGAAACGCGCACCGCGGCCACCTCCGTCACCCGGTGCCCGCGGGAGGGCGCGCCGCCGGTCGTCTCCACGTCCACGACGACGAACTGCTCCTCGCGCAGCGGGCGCGACGGCGCCGGGAGGTCCGGATCCGACGGCGGCGCCACGGACCAGACGCCCTGCGCGTCCACGCGAAAGCGCGGGTCGCCGCCCAGCAGGGTGAAGACGGCCACCGCGGCCGCGCCCGCCCCGCCGGTGATCCCCAGCACCCGCCGCGCGACCTCCATCGACGGGAGCGGCTCGGCGGAGAGCACGCGGAGCGCGCGGTCCGTCAGCGAGCCGTCGCGCTCCAGGCGCACGCCCTCGAACGGCAGGGCCAGCTGGCTCACCACGCGTCCTCGCGGCAGACGGGAAGGGTCATGCACCGCCCGCCGCCCCCGCCCCGCACCAGCTCCGCCCCGTCGAAGGCGATCACCGCGCGGTCGTCCTCCTCCAGCTCCACCTCGCCGGTAAGGAACTCGATGGCGTCGACGATCTTGAACCCCGCCTCGCGCTCCAGCTCGCGCATGGTCGCCTCGTTGCGGCTGTAGCCCAGGACGACACCGGGGCGCACCGCCACGAAGTTGCATCCGCTGGCCCACTGCTCCCGCTCCTGCCGCGTGGGGTGCTGCCCGCCGCACCAGATCGGCTGCAGCTCGCCCATTCCCACGTGCTTGAGCGCGGCGAAGACGTCGTCGTACGCCTTGACGCCGGCGTCGCCGGGGCGGTAGTGCAGCGCCGGCAGCCGGCCGGGGCCGAAGAAGTAGGGCGGGTACACCACGCAGTGGGTGCGGTCCACCATGGTGAAGATCATGTCCAGGTGGATGGCCGGGCTGTCCGTGGGCAGCACCACCACCAGCACGTGGTCGATCCCCGCCTTCTCCTTGAGCCCCTCCACCAGCCCCTCGATGGCGCTGGGGCTGCTGCGCTCGGAGAGCCCCACCATGGCCAGGTCGGGGCGCAGGATGAGGACGTCGCCGCCCTCGATGGTGTAGTCGCTGCGCAGCTCCTCGGTGCCGTCGTAGATGAAGCCCGCGTTGCGCAGCAGGGGGTGATAGCAGAAGAGCGCCTTCATCAGCAGCTCCTCCGTCCACCGCACCGCGTAGCGCATGGCCCCGATGATGACCCCCTCGTTCACCACCATCGCCGCGTCGCGGGTGAAGAAGAGGTTGGGAAGGGGCGGCAGCTCGTAGCTCACCTTGTTGAGCAGCTTGCTGATGGGCCCCTGCGGCGCCTCGCGCCCCTCGATGAAGCGGCGGATGAGCTCGTCGCCGGGGATCTCGTACAGCTCGCCCCCCAGCGGCTCCGACGACGCCACCTCCATCACGCGGTTCACCAGGAAGCGGCGCACCTCCGGCTCGTCCACGATGTCGGCCAGCAGGTCGCGGACGTCCAGGACCTCGGCAAAGCGCGACAGGAGGGCGCGAAAGCGCTGGTGCTCGCGCCGCGCCTGGTCCAGGTCGATGATGTCGTCGTAGAGGTACTGCTCGCGGTTGGTGGGGGTGACCGCGAGCAGCTCGGGTCCGGGCGTATGGCAGATCACCGTCCGCAGACGGCCGATCTCCGAGGTGACGCGCACCGAAGGCAGGCTGGTTCTATTCTGATCGCTCATAGCCCGGAGAACATAGCACAGACCCTCGAAACCGGGCAACGGACGCCGGGCCCACGACAGGCGCAAACGGCGCGATTCGTGGGCGTCCGTTGTGATCGTCCACTCTCCTGCTCGAACTGACAAAACGATCGAGCCTCACACGGAGTGAACGGAGTCAACGGAGCTCGTCATCCGAGCGCGTGCCCGGACGCCGAAACACAGGAAATGCGAGGGGCGCAGAATGTCCTCTGCGCCCTTCGCCCGAAGTCCTTGATCCTTCCTCCGTCAACTCCGTTGACTCCGTGTGAGGCCCCAACGCGGTTGCCGCTACCAGATGCGGACGGGGTTCTCGCGCACCATGGGATCGCCGGGCCGGCAGCCGAAGGCCCGGGCGAACTCCGTCATGTTGGAGACGGGGCCGATGGCGCGGAAGCGCCGCGGCGAGTGCGGGTCCGTCTGCACCTGCACGCGCACCGCCTCGTCGCGCACCAGGCCGCGCCACGCCTGCGCCCAGGAAAGGAAGAAGCGCTGCTCCGGGGTGAAGCCGTCCACCGGCGTGCGCGGCGCGTTCCCCAGCGCCCGCTGCAGGCCGCCGTACGCCACGATCAGCCCGCCCAGGTCGCCGATGTTCTCGCCCAGCGTCAGCTGGCCGTTCACCCGCAGGCTGTCCACGGCCACGTACCCGCCGTACTGCTCCACCAGCACCTGCGTCCGGCGCCCGAACTCCTCCTTGTCCTCCGCCGTCCACCAGTCGGCGAGGTTCCCCTGCGCGTCGAACTGGCTTCCCTGGTCGTCGAAGCCGTGCATGATCTCGTGACCGATGATGGCGCCCATCGCGCCGTAGTTCACCGCGTCGTCGGCCGCGGGGTCGAAGAACGGGGGCTGCATGATGCCCGCGGGGAAGACGATCTCGTTGCGCAGCGGGTTGTAGTACGCGTTCACCGTCTGCGGCGTCATGCTCCACTCCGCCCGGTCCACCGGCCGCCCCACCTTGGCGAACTGGCGGCGCGCCTCGAACTCCGCCGCGCGCCGCACGTTGCCGGCGTAGTCGGCGCGGTCGATCTCCAGCGCCGAGTAGTCGCGCCAGGTGTCGGGGTACCCGATCTTGGGATGGAAGGTGGCCAGCTTGGCCAGCGCCCGCTCGCGCGTCTGCGGCCCCATCCACTCCAGGTTCCGCAGCCGGTCCGCCAGCGCGGCGCGGATGTTCTCGATCATCGCCAGGGCGCGCGCCTTGGCCTCGGGGGGGAACGCCTCCGCCACGTACAGCTGCCCCAGCGCCTCGCCCACCAGCGCGTCCACCGTGCCGCGCGCCCGCTTCCAGCGCGGCTGCAGCTGCGGGGTGCCCTGCAGGACGGTGCCGTAGAAGCGGAAGCTCTCGCGCTCGAACGCGGAGCTCAGGTACGGCGCCGCCCCGCGCAGCAGGTTCCAGCGCAGGTACGCCCGCCAGTCCTCCACCGGCACCTCGCGCAGCATCGCCTCCACCTCGGCGAAGAAGGCGCGATGCGGAAAGGAGAAGCGCTCCGCCCGCACGCCGATGGCGTCCAGGAAGCGCGACCAGCGGAAGTGCGGCGTCACCTGCTCCGCCTCCGCCACGGTGGTGGGGTTGTAGAAGTTGGCGGGGTTGCGCATCTCCACGGCGCCCAGCGAGGCGCGGGCCAGCCGCGTCTCCATCGCCATCACCCGCTCCGCCTGCGCCCGCGCCGCCTCCGGGGACGCACCCGCCAGCGCGAGCATGTTCCCCACGTGCTCCACGTACTTCTGGCGCAGCTCCACGGAGCGCGCGTCGTCGCGCAGGTAGTAGTCCTTCTCCGGCAGCCCCAGGCCACCCTGCACCACGTAGAGCATGTTGGTGTCGCTGTCGCGCAGGTCCGCCTCCACCCCCACGCCGAACAGCACCCCCATCCCCCGCGCCTGCCAGTCCGTGATGAGCGCCTCCACCCCCTCCGGCGTGCGCAGCGCGTCGATGCGGGCCAGCTCCGGCTGGATGGGCCGGGCGCCCAGCGCCTCGATGCGCGCGGTGTCCATGGCGCTGGCGTACAGGTCGCCCACCTTCTGCTGCACGCTGCCGCGGGGCGCGTTCGCCGCGGCCGCGTCCTCCAGGATGCGGTGCAGCAGCGAGTCGTTGCGCTCGTTCAGCTCGGCCCCCGCCGTCCACGACGACCGGTCCGCCGGAATGCTGTTCCGCGAGAGCCAGCCGCCGTTGGCGTACTGGTAGAAGTCCACGCAGGCGCGGGCGCTCTCGTCCAGGTTGCGGCGGTCCAGCCCGCGGACGTTGGTCACGAACGCGGCGGGCGCGGAGGGCTGCGGCTCCACGCCGTGGTCAGGCGGCGCCGCGGCGGGGGGCGGTGTGGTCGCGCACGCGGCGCAGAGCAGGAGGGCGCACGCCGGCGCCGCGGCGAGCCTGAGGGATGTCATCGTACCGCTCTCGGTTCCTGGGATGTCGATGGACCGGGGGGACCGCAGTCAACCTACCGCCGGCGAGGGAGGCGGGACAGCCTCGCGGGACGGGGGCGCGCGGGACTCCGGCGCGGAGAGGGATCCGCCTCATGGCAGATCCGGGAACGGGGTGGACTCCCGGGAAGACGCAGAGCCGCCGAGGAATGCCTTCCTCCGCGGCTCGGCGTCCCTGCACCCGCGGCCGTGATCAGGCCTTGTTGAGCGCGAAGGAGAGACCTTCCAGCTCCAGCGTCACGTCCACGTTCTTCAGCGCCACCCCCCGCGGCACCCTGAGCCGCGCGGGCGCGAAGTTCAGGATGGCGCGCACGCCGCACCGGACAAGGCGGTCCACCACCTGCTGCGCCGCGTCCGCCGGCACCGCCACGATGGCGATGTCGATCTCCTCCGCGCGCAGCACGTCCTCCATCTCCTCGTCGTCGCGGATGGTCAGCCGCCCCCACGTCGTGCCCACCTTCCGCGGGTCGGAGTCGAACACCGCGCGGATGTGAAAGCCGCGCCGCTCGAAGTCGCGGTAGCTGAACAGCGCCGAGCCCAGCTTGCCCGCGCCCACCAGCGCCACGCGCCACGTGGTCTGCAGCCCCAGGATGGCCCGGATGCGCGAGAGCAGCTCCGGCACCGAGTACCCCAGCCCCCGCTTGCCGAACGAGCCGAACAGGGAGAGGTCCTTGCGCACCTGGGCGCTGGTGGTGCCCCCGCGGTCCGCCAGCTCCCCGCTGGAGATGGTCTCGGCGCCCGCGGCGTCCGCCTCCTGCAGCAGGCGAAGGTACAGTGAAAGCCGGCGCACCGCCGACTCGGAGATCTTCTTCATGCAGCCACTGTGGCCCTCTTCCCGCGGGCAGCGCGCCCTGCGCCGCCCTGCTTTGTGAAATTCTTCACAAGATAGGAGAGAGGGCGCGGACCGTCAACGCCAACCGGAATCCGCCAGCTCTGAGGCCCACTTTCCGCCACATCCTGCGGAACC
>DATAAG010000474.1:0-3465 GCA_036260235.1 Longimicrobium sp. | reverse complement strand
GCCGCGGTGTGAAGTTCTCCCCCTCTCCGCGAGGAACGAGCGGGGAGGGGGTCGGGGGGAGGGGCCCCCCGGCAGGCGGCAGGATTTTCGCCGGGGCACCGGAACGTCGCGGTGCAGTCCGCGCGGGCGGACTTCGTGATGTCGCAGCAGCGGTTTCAACCGCCGGGCGCGGGGCCGGCAAACGCGCCGGCGGCCTTGCAGCGCTTTCAACCGCCGGGCGCGGGATCGGCCCGGCGGCAGGGTGCCTGGACGTCCTCCAGACGGTTCAATCAACCGGAAGAATACGTGCGGATTCTCTTCGTCGCGGACGTGATCGGGTCGCCCGGGCGGCGCGTGCTGAAGCAGCTGCTGCGGCTGGTGAAGAACGACGTCCGCGCCGACGTCGTCATCGCCAACGGCGAGAACTCCGCGGGCGGGTTCGGCGTCACGCCGGAGACGGTGCGCGAGTTCCTGGAGGCCGGCGTGGACGTGATCACCACCGGCAACCACGTCTGGGACAAGAAGGAGATCCTCCCGCTCCTGGACAGGGAGCCGCGCCTGCTGCGCCCGGCCAACTACCCGCCCGGAAACCCGGGGCGCGGCTCCGTCGTCATCTCCGTGGGAGGGACGCGGCTGGCGGTGCTCAACCTCCAGGGGCGCACCTTCATGGCACCGATCGACGACCCCTTCCGCGCCGCGGACGCCCTGCTGGCGGAGCTCAAGGGGCAGGCGGACGTGGTCGTCGTGGAGTTCCACGCCGAGGCCACCAGCGAGAAGCAGGCGTTCGCGCGCTACCTGGACGGGCGCGTGGCCGCCGTCGTGGGCACGCACACGCACGTGCAGACGGCGGACGACTGGGTGCAGCCGAAGGGGACCGCGCGCATCACCGACCTGGGGCTCACCGGCGGGCTGGACGGCATCATCGGGATGAAGGCCGACATCTCCATCGAGCGGCAGCTCAGGGTGGCGCGGGGGGAGCGGATGCAGCCCGCGGACGGCGAGCTGCACCTGCAGGGCGCGGTGGTGGAGGTGGACGTGGCGACCGGGCTTGCGCGCTCCATCACGCGCGTCGACGTTCCCTACGAGCGGGTGCTCCAGGGCGAGTTCAAACGGAAATAGGGGACCGTGGCCAGGATCATCGACGGGGCGGCGATCGCGGCGGGGATCCGCGCGGAGGTGGCGGCGGAGGCCGCCCAGCTGCGCGCGGAGGGGACGGTGGCGGGGCTGGCGGTCGTGCTCGTGGGCAGCGACCCCGCCAGCGAGGTGTACGTGCGCAGCAAGACGCGCGCGTGCCAGGAGGCGGGAATGCACTCGCGCCTGGTGCACCTTCCCGCGCACACCTCCGCCGACGAGCTCTTCGGCACCATCGATGGGCTGAACGCGGACCCGGCGATCCACGGGATGCTCATCCAGCTCCCGCTGCCGTCGCACCTGAACCCCAAGGCGTTCCTGGAGCGCGTCCATCCCGCCAAGGACGTGGACGGCTTCCATCCCATGAACGTGGGCCGCGCCTTCGTGGGCGACCCCGACGGCTTCGTCCCCGCCACGCCGGAGGGGATCATGGAGCTGCTGCGGCGCGAGCGCATCGACACGCACGGCAAGCACGCGGTGATCGTGGGCCGCAGCCTGATCGTCAGCAAGCCGCTGGCGTCGCTGCTGATGGCGCCGGGGCCCAACGCCACCGTCACCCTCTGCCACCGCCACACGGTGGACCTCGCCCGGCACACGCGGATGGCGGACATCCTGGTCGTCGCCGTGGGCAAGCCGGGGCTGATCACGGCCGACATGGTGAAGCCGGGCGCCGCGGTGTTCGACGTCGGCGTCACGCGCGTGGACGATCCGGCGGCGCCGAAGGGCTACGCGATCAGGGGCGACGTGGACTTCGACGCCGTGAAGGAAGTCGCGGGGTGCATTACCCCCGTCCCCGGCGGGGTGGGGCCGATGACGATCGCGATGCTGCTGCGAAACACCATCACCGCGGCGCGCCGGTCGCACGACCGCGCCCACCGCCGCGCAAAGGCGGGCGTCCGGTGACCTGGGACCTGTTCACCTCCGCGGCAGAGGCGGCGAAGCAGCCGCCGCTGAACGAGGCGCGCAACGAGGACGCCGCGCGCCGCGTGGCCGCGCAGCAGGCGGACGCGGGCTTCCCGGACCTGCTGGATGCCCTCACGCCGGCGGCGCCTGCGGCTTCCGCGAAGACGGCCGGCACGAAGTCCACGAAAGCGGCGAAGTCGGGTAAGCGCGGGCGGTCGGCGAAATCGGCCCTCCTCGCCGCGCTGGGCCGGCGGCCGGCGGTGGACGCGGGGCTGGGGATCGGGATGGAGGACGAGCTCGGCGATCCGCTGGACCTCGCTCCGGACGCGGGCGTCGCGTCCGCCGGCCGCGCGCCGGAGGGGGGATGGACGCCGTCCACGCTGAACGCGGCGGCGCGCCACCTGATCGAGGGGATGTTCCCCCCGCTCTGGGTCTCCGGCGAGATCAGCAACTTCACCCGGGCGCGCTCCGGGCACTGCTACTTCTCCCTGCGCGACCGCGACTCGCAGATCCGCTGCGTGATGTGGCGCGACGAGGCGCGGCGCCTGCCCACGCAGCCGGCGGAGGGGATGGAGGTGCGCGTCCTGGGCCGCCTGACCATCTACGAGGGGCGCGGCGAGTTCCAGCTGGTGGTGGCGGAGCTGGAGGGGCGGGGCGAGGGACTGTGGAAGCTGGCGTTCGACCGGCTGCGGGTGAAGCTGGAGACGGAGGGGCTCACCGCGCCGCACCGCAAGCGGCCGATCCCTGCGCACCCGGCGTGCGTGGGCGTGGTGACGTCGTCCGCGGGCGCCGCGCTGCGTGACGTGATCTCCGTCATCCGCCGTCGCGCGCCGTGGACCCGCATCGTCCTGTCCGCGGCGCGGGTGCAGGGCGAGGGCGCGGCGGCGGAGATCGCGGCGGCCATCCGGCGGATCGGCGCGGCGGGGTGCGCAGACGTGCTGATCGTGGGACGGGGCGGGGGATCGACGGAGGACCTGTGGGCGTTCAACGAGGAGGTCGTCGCCCGCGCCATCGCCGAGTCGCCGGTCCCGGTGATCAGCGCGGTGGGCCACGAGACGGACTTCACCATCGCCGACCTGGTGGCCGACCTGCGCGCGCCCACGCCCAGTGCCGCGGCGGAGGCGGCGGTGCCGGACCGGCTGGCGCTGCGCCGGGAGCTGGCGGAGCTGCGCGATCGGATGGTGCGCTGCACCCGCGACTCCCTGGACGGCCAGCGCGAGCGCCTGTTCGAGGCGCGGCTGGACCTGCGGGACGCGGGGACGCGTGTGGTCGGCGGGCGGCGGGACGCGGCCGCCGCGCTGGCGGGGCGGCTGAACGCGCTGTCGCCGCTCTCCACGCTGGCGCGCGGGTTCGCGGTGCCGCTGGACCCCGCCGGCCGCGTGCTGCGCCGCACCGCCGACTTCGCGCCGGGGGACGCGTTCCGGCTGCGCGTGGTGGACGGGATGGTGGAGG
>DATAAG010000473.1:0-3794 GCA_036260235.1 Longimicrobium sp. | reverse complement strand
CGACGTGATGGACGGGTGGCTGGTGAGGACGGGGAATAGGGAATAGGGAATAGGGAATAGGGAATAGGGAATAGGGAGGAACTGCGAGGTTACAGATTACGCCTGCGGGTGGCGTGGGCGGGCCGGGATGTGCAAGGGCGGCTTCTCGCCCGGCGATTGAAATCGCTGCTGCACCGTCACGAAGTCTGCCTGCGCAGACTCCCGGTCTGGCGAGTCCCGGACGTGTGGCTGGATCCCCGCGGGACACGAGTCCGCGCAGGCGGACGTCGGGAACTTCCAGCGGCGATTTCATTCGCCTTCGGAGGGCGGATGCCGCGATCCTGCCCTTGTTGTGGCGAAGACCGCCCCCGCCGGCACGGTGCCGGCGGGGGCGACGTCGTTGCAGGCTGTAACCTGTCCCCTGTAACCTCGCAGTCCCGCAGTTCGCAGGCTATTCCCTATTCCCTATTCCCTGCCCTTCACACCACTCCCGCCGCCGTCTTCGCCCAGTCCAGGCGCCGCCGCAGCTCCTTCTCGCTCATCGTGCGGATGGCGAACTCGGCGGCTGCCATGCTGTTGAAGTCGATGGGCGCGGCCACCACGCCCGCCGGGTCGCCCGCGGCGCGAAACGCCAGCTGCGCGCCGTCCCGCAGGTGCGCCACCTTCACCGGGATGGCGACCGCCTCCCACGTCTGCCCGTGCTCGTCGGTGATCGTCCGCATCGTTCTCCTCTCCTCCGGTCCGGTATCGCCGCGTCGGGCGCGGCGGATCTGATGGTTGGTTGATGGTCAGCGGCGCCGCAGCACCCTGAGCAGCACGTCGCCCACGGCCTCCACCTGCCAACGGCGCACGCCGGGCACCTGCGCCAGCTCCTCCACCGTCTTCGGCCGCGCCCGGCCGATCTCCTCCAGCGTGGCGCGGGGAACCACGAAGCCGGGGTCCAGTCCCAGCTCCGCCGCGGCGCGGGTGCGAGCCTCCTTGAGCGCCTCCACCCGCGCCTCCAGCTCCAGGTCGCGCTCCCACCGCGGCGAGCGGGGCCAGCGCGGCAGCTCGTCCTCCGGAACCGCCTGCCCTCGCCGGATGGCGGCGATGATCTCGCGCCCCCGCCGCTGCGCCATTCCCTCCGACACGCCGGTCACCCGCGGCAGGTCGCGCACGTCCCCCGGCGGGCTGGCGCTCATCTCCAGCAGCGCCTGGTTGCCCAGGATGCGAAAGGTGGCCTGGTCGCGCTCCCGCGCCACCCCCTCGCGCCACTCGTGCAGCTCGCGCAGGATCGCCAAGCCGCGGGGGGTGAGGTCGCGGGCGCCCTTGATGCGCATGAACGCCTCGCGCCCGTCCTCCGGCTCCGTCCACCGGGTCTGCTCGCGGCGCAGGAACTCCTCCTGCGCCCAGTGCAGCCGCCCCCTGACCTCCAGCTCCGCCTTCAGCCGGTCGCGCAGGTCGGGAAGGTGGGCGGTGTCGGTGGCGGCGTACTCCTTCATCCCCTCGGAAAGGGGGCGCTCCGCCCAGTCGGCGCGCTGGAACTCCTTGGGGAGCTTGAGCCCCAGGTACTTCTCGACGATGTTCCCCAGCCCCAGCTGCTTCTCGCCCAGGAAGGCGGCGGCGATCTGCGTGTCGAAGAGCCCGGAGATGCGCAGCCCGGCGTCGCGGTCCAGGATGCGCACGTCGTAGTCCGCGTCGTGGAAGATCTTCTCCACCGCCGGGTGGGCGAACAGCGCGTCCAGCGGCGACAGGTCGCCCACCGCGAAGGGGTCGACCAGGTAGTTGCGGGTGCGCGAGGAGAGCTGCACCAGGCTCAGCCGGTCGAAGTAGCGGTGGTAGCCCGCGGCCTCGGTGTCCACCCCCAGCAGGGGCTCGCCGCGCAGCTCCTCCACCAGCGACCGCAGCCGGTCGGCACGCTCTATGGTCTCGTAGTCCATTCTCTCGCCCGTAAGGATCGCCCAAAATCGCCGCGCCCCGGGACGGTCGCAAGGTCCGGGCTAGGGGCGGTCACTGTACGGCGGGCGTCCGATGCGCGAGATTTCGTGCTGGCCATCCGTTTCCCCTTCGCCCGATCCCGGAAGATGCACATCCGTCTCCTCGCCGTCCTCGTCGCCGTCCTGGCCTCCATGCCCGCCGCCGCGCAGCCGGCGCAGACGTACCGGAGCGACGCGGGCTACACCCTGCAGCTGCCGGAGGACTGGCGGCGGCTGACGGAGGACGAGCTGAGCGCCGTGCAGCGCAACGGGAGCGGCATGGGAGCGGGGATGACCTTCGAGGCGGCGTTCGACCTGAGCAACGCGCCCTTTCCCGCGCCTCCGCTGGTGGCCGTCGCCCGGATGGAGCTGGGACGGGAGGTGACGCCGGAGGAGTTCGAAGCGGAGTTCACCCGCCCCGACATCCAGGAGGAGGTGCAGGCGGGGATGAACAGCGCCGGCGCCGTGCGGCACCGGGCGCGCGCCAACGTGCCCGAGTGGGACGACGCGAGCGGCGCCGCGTGGGTGCACATCGCGCTCAAGTCCGACGGCGCCTCGCCGGAGTGGGCGCTGGCCGGGTTCACCCTGGCGCCCTCCGGCCGCGCGATGGTCGCGGTGATGTACTTCGGCGCGCCGCACAGCGACCCGGCGCGGGCGCGGGCGGCGCTGGAGGCGGTCGTCCGCTCCATGCGCCCGGCCTGATGGAGTGATGGAGTGATGGAGCGAGGGGGTGATGGGGTGATGGCGCGCAACCGACATCTCGCCTCGCTCGCCTTCGGTCTTCCTCCCGCGCGTTCGCCCGCTCACCCGCTCACCCGCTCACCCGCTCACCGCCTCATGCCCATCCGCACCCTCGCCGTCCTCACCGCCGCCCTCCTCGCCGCCACGCCCGCCGCCGCGCAGCCGACGCAGGCGTTCCACAGCGACGCCGGCTACACGGTGCAGCTTCCCGCGGCGTGGCGCCGCATGCCGGAGGCGGAGCTCCGCGAGGTCCGTCGCGCCGCCACGCGGTCCGGCGTGCCGCTGACCATCGAGGCCGCCTACCGCGCGGGCGAGCCGGGAGAGGTCCTTCCCTACGCTGCCCTGGCGACGCTGGACCTGGGAGAGACGATCACGCCGGAGCAGTTCGGCGCCTTCTTCGCGAGCCCCCGGGCGCAGGCGGCGATGCAGGAGGCGGCGGACCAGACGCCCGCGGCGCAGCACGGCGGGCGCATCGGCCTGCCCACGTGGGACGCGGAGAACGGGATCGTGTGGTCGCGGATGGGGATGCAGTCCGACGGCCGCTCTCCCGCCTACTCGTGGAGCGCCGCCACGCTGCACCCCGACGGCCGGACGATGGTCATGTTCATCTACTACGGCGCGCCGGACGACGACGAAACCATCGCGCGGGACCATCTTCTCGCCATCGCCCGCTCCCTGCACGCAGACTGAGGACAGGCCTTACCACGTCGCCTGGGCCGTACCGGCTTTCGGGTACGTGCGGCCTGCTGTCATTCTGAGGGCGGCACCGCGTGGAGTTCTGCGTGACCCTGAGGAGACTGCGCGCCGCCCGAAGAATCTGTACGCTGGGCGCAGGATCTCGCGGTCGTCGTGGTCACCCGGACGTCGTCCGGGGATGGCTCGGTGCGAGGGGCGGGAGATTCTTCGGTCGCGCGGCACGCCCTGGGGTTGCCGTGCGTTCGGGGTGGGCGCTCCCTGAATGGAAAGGTCCGGTGCGAACCGCCGCGCCCCCTCCGGGCTCGCATGACTCGCCCACCTCCCCCAAAAACCCCTGGGGGAGGTTGATGGGGACGAGAGATTCGTGCGGGACGTCTTTCGTCCTACAGGATCGGCGCAGCCGTTAAGGACTCAGAATGACAG
>DATAAG010000472.1:0-5394 GCA_036260235.1 Longimicrobium sp. | reverse complement strand
GCGTCTACAGGCGCTGAATGGAAAGTCCGGTGCGAGCCGCCACGCCCCCTCCGGGCTTGCATTACTCGCCCACCTCCCCCAAAAACCCCTGGGGGAGGTTGAACTGCTCTTTCGTCCTACAGGGTCGGCGCAGCCAGCGGGTGACTCAGAAAAATGAGCGCCGTCGTGAGGTTTGGCAGTACCCGCTGAGAAGGCGGCGCGGGCGTTGCGTCTGCGTTGTCCGGCAATCAAACGGAGAGTGACGATGGCGACCGGTCCCGATCCCAACCGCTTCGACCCGGTGGACCCGGAGATGGAGCCGAAGGACTACCGCCGCGGCGACAGCCTGGGCGACCTGAAGTCCACGCGGCTGGGGCTGCCGACGTGGGGCGTGGCGGTCGTGGTCGTCGCCCTGTTCGTGGTCTTTCTCGTCCTGACGCGCGGCTGATCCCGCGCTCCTTTTCCTCCGGACCCGAGCCGATCCCATGCGCGCACCCGTTCGTCCGCTGGTGGTGTGCACGCTCACCGGGGCCCTCGCCGGCTGCGTGACCAACGAGCCCTACCACCTGCAGCCGGGCGAGATCGCGGCGTACGACTGCGGCGGCTTTCTCTTCAGCGCGTCGGCCAGCCTGAGCCGCGCGCAGCTGACGCTGCCGGACGGACGGCGGCTGAGCCTGGAGAGCGCCGGCCCCGGCCGCGGCTACGTGGGCGACGGCGTGCGGCTGTGGGTGTCGCAGCGCGTGGCGCGGCTGGAGATGCCCGGGGCGGTGTACAGCCGGTGCAGGCGGGTGTGAGGGGAAGAAAGAAGTGTCCAGTGCCCAGGTTCAAGTGCCCAGAAGCCGGACCCTTGAACCTGGCACTTGAACCTTGAACCTGCCGTTCCTCAGCTCTGGCCGTCCTCCAGCTTGAACCAGAGCTTCACCTTCACCTGGTACTCGTTGATCTCGCCGCCGCGGATGTAGCCGCGCTGCTCCACCACCTCCATCCACTCCAGGTCGCGCATGGTCTCGCCCGCGCGCCTGACCGCCCCGCGCACCGCGTCCTCGAAGCTGGTGTCCGACACGCCCACCATCTCGATCGACTTGAACACCTTGCTCATCATCCCCTCCCGTTCCGGTGATCCGGACCCAGCGTCCGGTGCGCGTGCCCGGCGGCAAGGCACGTTCCACCCTGCGCGCGTCGCGGGAAACAGATGAGGCAATTGACGCGGACGCCGGTTATCGCAACCTTTAGGACCATCCATTCCGCCGGCGCCTCCGCGCCACCCGCACATCCGCAAAACCGCCGCTGGACCCGCACCGGGCGCGGGCCCGCGTTCCGTTCGACAGGAGAAGGTACGATGGGGCTGCGCAGCTTCGTGGCGCCGGACGGCGAGGAGTGGCGCGTGTGGAACGTGATTCCCACGCTGGCCTTTCACCAGGACACGCGCGAGTGGGAGCGGCGCGGGCAGGACGTGCTGGCCTACGACGGCCCCGAGCGGCGCGCGGAGGAGCGGCGGGGCGCCACGCCCTTCGTCAATCCGCAGCTCGCCGCGGGCTGGCTCTGCTTCGAGTCGGCCTCCGCCAAGCGGCGCCTGGCGCCCACGCCGCCGTCGTGGGAAGACGCGTCGGACGAGCAGCTCACCGAGTTCTGGAAGCGCGCGGAGCCGGTGGCGCAGCGCAAGATCCACCTCCCCGGCCTTGCCGTGCACCGCCTGCCCTGATCGTCGCTAGAAACCGCGCGGCCCCGCACCGCAGACCGGCGGCGCCGCGCGTTTCTGTCCCACCCCCGCAAACCGTCGCTCCCGGGAAGACGCGCCACCCGGGCAAAGGAGGCTCCCGGGCGGCTGCGCGGGCGCCATGATTGCAGTGCCTGCAGGGCTCTCCGCGTTCGTGGAGGACGTTCATGAGCAACATCCTGCCGAGGTTCCTTCGGGGACGTGCCCTCTGCAACCGCTACCGGCTCGACGACGTGATCGGGCAGGGCGGGATGGGCGCCGTGTTCCGCGCCACCGACGAGCAGCTGGACCGCCAGGTCGCCATCAAGCTCATCGCAGTACAGGCTGAGACGCCGGAGCAGGAGGAGCATCTGCGCTCCCGCTTCAGGCATGAGGCGCGTACGGCGGCCCGCCTGAACAACCCGCACGTCGTCACCATCCACGACATCGGACGGGATGACGAGACGGGGCTGGACTTCATCGTCATGGAACTGCTGGACGGGGAAGACCTGCACCGGCGCATCCGCCGTGACGGCCGCCTGGCGCCGCCGCTCGCCCAGCGCCTCATCGGTGAGGCCGCCGAAGGCTTGGCGGCGGGGCACCGTCTGGGGCTCGTCCATCGCGACGTAAAGCCTGCCAACCTGTTCCTGGTGGGGGAAGCCGGGAAGGACCCACGGCGGGTGGTGGTGCTGGATTTCGGGATTGCGCAGGTGACTGATGAGGCGCGGACCGGCACCGCGACGCACCTGACGCTGTTCGGTCGCGCGCCGCTCTCGCCCGGCTACGCGGCACCCGAGCAGTTGCGGGAAAGCACGCGCCTCACCGCCGCGTGCGACGTGTTCGGGCTCGGGGTCACGGCGTTCCAGGCGCTCACCGGCGTCCTGCCGTTCAGCGACGCGGACCGGGTCCGCCTCGCGGCCGGTGAGGCGGTGGCGCCTCCGCCGCTCCGCGACCACGCGCCGGAGGTACCGGTGCAGGTGGAGCGCGTGATCCGGCAGGCGCTCGCGAGCGATCCGGCGGAACGATTCCCCGATGCGGGCGCCTTCCGCGACGCGCTCCGCGCCGCCATTGACGCCGCGGCCGGGGGTGAGACGATCCTCGTTCCCGCGCCGCCGGACGACCCGCCCGGCGCGGAGCCGCCGAAACGCCCCGCCCCGCCGTCCAGACGCCACCCCTCCCCCCGGCCGGGTGTCGGGGTGGACCTGGTCGAAGTGGTCATCAACGGCGTGCTCCTGCTGGTGCTCGCCAGCGCCGCCCTCACGTACGGTCCCGACCTGCTGCGACGCGCGGACGAGTGGCTTCGGACGCCTCCGCTGGGCACCAGCGGCGTCGGCACGACCGGCGTCCGCACGAATCTGTCCACAATGCCGCGACGGATCGAGATCGGGGGTGACGGCACCTTTCGCCTGTTTTCACCTCCGAGGCCGAGGCGGCTCACCCTTCCGCAGGGTGGATGGGTGGAGTTCGCTGCACGGGACACCGCTTCTCACATCATTGTCTTTCGCGACTCCGCGTCCGGACGTTTCGGCCCCCCGCGCGGTTCCGTCCGCGTTCCCGCCGGCGGACGGGCAACATTCCGCGCGGCCCTGCTGCCGGGCACGTATTCCTTCCGGTGCCGTCTGCATCCGGCCCTGGAGGCCGGAGGCTATCTCGTTCTGACGCCGTCGTCAGCGGTCTGGCTGCCGAGCCCGGAGTTGCCTCGCCGCATCGGGGAAACGCGCACGGCCGATATGCCCTTGCCCCGGACATTGCCGCCGTAGGACCGGTCAACGGCGGATTCCGCCCGGGCAGATGGAACGGCTTCGTGCCACGTGATCGCCTCAGCTGCCCAGCAGGACCGCGGCGGCGCGGTCGTGCAGCAGGGCATTGGTGGCGAGCGCGTCCGTCTGCGCGCCCAGGGGTGAGCCGCCGGCGCGCGACAGGCGCCCGCCCGCCTCCGCCATGATCACCTGGAAGGGTGCGTAGTCCCAGTACTGCCCGCAGATCGGATCGCACATGATCTCCGCGCGCCCGGTCGCCACCAGGTAGTAGCCGAAGCCGTCGCCCCAGGTGCGGGCGAAGCGGGTGGCATCCACCAGGCGCTGGAAGCCGGCGCGCATCACCTCCGTGGCGTTGTCGCGCCAGTACTCCAGCCCGCTGGTCACCACGCGGGCCGCGGCCAGCTCGTCGCAGGCGGAGACGCGCGCCGGCTGCCCGTCCACCCAGGCGCCGGCGCCGGTGCCGGCCACCAGCGTGTGCCCCACGCCAGGAAAGTGGGCGCATCCCAGCACGGGCCGCCCCTCCACCTCCAGCGTGAGCAGCACGGAGTAGAGCGGCACTCCGGAGGCGAACGAGCGGGTCCCGTCGATGGGATCGATGATCCAGCGCCGCCCGGAGCGCGAGGGGAGCTCCACGTCCTCCTCGCCCATCACGCCGTCCGCGGGGAACGCGTCCGCCACCGCGGCGCGGATGTGCGCCTCCGCGGCCAGGTCGGCGGCGGTCACCTCGCTGCCGTCGACCTTGCGCTGCACCGACACCCGCCCGAAGTGCCGCAGCGTCAGGTCGCCCGCCTCGCGCGTGACGCGGGCGGCGAAGTCCATCAGGTCGTCGAGGCCGGTCGTCATTCCAGGTCCGTGAGGGTGTGCGGGATGCGCCCGCCGCGGCGTCTCTCTTGCTGTCCTGCCTCCGAGGAAATCTCTCCGAAGGCCGAAAGTCTTCATGCGCACACTCGCTCCCGCCGCCGCGATGCTGGCCCTCTCCGCCTGCGCCGCGGGCAGGGTCACCCTCCCCGTGGAGAGCACGTTCCTGGCGCACGGGCTGGAGCAGCAGATCCGGATCGAGCCGAGGGGCGAGGACGGCGAGGTGTTCAGCCTCACCTCCCGCCTCGTCAACCGCCGCTCGGAGGCGGTGACGGTGCGCGTCGTGACGTGTTATCTCCACCCGAAGGAGAACCTGCGCGCCAGCGCGGAGCTGGTGATCCGGGCCATTCCGGGGTGCGTTCCGGAGCCGAACGTGCTCACCCTGGCGCCTGGCCAGGCCAGCAACACCGTGTGGTTCGTCGGGCAGCTCGATCGTCCCGGGCGCCATACCATCCGGGTGCGCCACGCGCTGGATCCCGAGTTCTGGGGCGTGATCCGGGTGCGGGCGCGGTGAACTGCGAGGTTACAGGTTACAGGTTACAGGTTACAGCCATCGCCTCGTCGTCCTCGCAGGCTGTAGCCTGTCCCCTGTCCCCTGTCCCCTGTCCCCTGTAATACCAGATCCGGAAAAACGCCTGTCATTCTGAGGGAGCGCCCGCGCCGAAGCGATGGATGAGCACGGAGCCTGTGGCGCGACCGAAGAATCTCCCGCCCCTCGCGCCGAACCCGCCCCGGACATCGTCCGGGGAACTCACAGTAGCCGCGAGATCCTGCCGCCCAGCGTACAGATTCTTCGGTCGGCGCGGGTGCTCGTGAGCGGTCGGCAAGATCCGGGGCGCCTCCCTCCTAAGAAAGTCGCCTCACCAGGAGCCCGCGTTCGTCTGTAACAAACCCGAATTTTCTGATGTGATGGAAGGTGCCCCGCGTCTACAGGCGCTGAATGGAAAGGTCCGGTGCGAACCGCCGCGCCCCCTCCGGGCTCGCATGACTCGCCCACCTCCCCCAAAAACCCCTGGGGGAGGTTGATGGGGACGAGAGATTCGTGCGAGACGTCTTTCGTCCTACAGGATCGGCGCAGCCGTTAAGGACTCAGAATGACAG
>DATAAG010000471.1:0-3525 GCA_036260235.1 Longimicrobium sp. | reverse complement strand
AGGACAGAGCGGAAGATGCTCAGGCAGGCTGCCATGGACAGCCGCCAGCGGTGCCCTGGCTCGTCCCCACCGCGGGCAGAAAACCATGCACCCCGCCGCGGCGGGCGGCGGGGTGCGGCAGGTCATGTACGGATGTCGCGGGCGATCAGTTGTCGCGCCCGCGGGGCGGCAGGTTGGCGCTCCCCCCGCCGCGCGGCGCCGCGGGGGCCTGCCGCTGGCCGCGCTGCTGCGCCGGCGTCAGGCAGCTGTAGTCGCCGTTGCTCCCGCCGCTGCGGCAGATGCTCCGGTTGGAGTGGGCCCCCGCCGCGCCAGCGACCTGGCCGCCGCCGGGGTACCGGGAGAGCACGTCGGTGGTCCACTCCGTCTCCGGCAGATCCACCGGCACCACCAGCGACGCCAGGTACTCCATCGTCTCCGCGGGATTGTTGGAGCGGAACGGGTCCCCCACCAGGCTCCCCAGCCCCTCCTGCAGGTCGCGGATCAGGGCGTCGTCCAGCGGCTGCCGCGAGGCGATCATGTACAGCAGCGGCGCCTGCCGGCCGTAGCTCGAGGCCGGGTACGAGCGGGCGCGCCGCCCGCCGGGGTGCAGCGTGATGCGGCCGGCCGCGACGTGGGAGGGGTCGCTCTCCACGGCGGGGTAGAAGAGCGACACGCGCTCCCCGGGCACCACCTCGAAGATGGCCACGTGGGCGGGCTCGCTCAGGGCGACGCGCACGCCGGAGCCGTTGTTGTGGTACATACGGGCGCGCAGCCCGGCTTCATCGGCGGAACCGCGCTGCGCGGTGGCGCAGCCGGCGAGGACCAGCGGGATCAGGAGTGCAGACAGGCGTCTGTTCATGGGACATCCGGAGCTCGGGAAGAACCTTGGGTGAGCGGGCAGGGAACAGGCAAGCCGCGCACCCTGACCCGCGGAGAATCCAACCCGTTGCGTATCAACACGTTGCAGATTCAACCGCGCGCTGCTTCCACCTCAACCGTGCCGGGCGGCGGACGAAACGTGTCCTGCCCGGAGGACGCTACACCGCGGCGGCGGCGCGCCCGGCGAGCGCCAGCGCGATCCATCCCGCCAGAAAGCACAGTCCGCCCAGCGGCGTGACGGCCCCCAGCCAGCGGGTGCCGGTGAGGGCCAGCAGGTACAGGCTGCCGCAAAAGATGGCGATTCCGGCCGCAAAGAGCCACCCTGCCGTGCTCCACCCGCCCGCGGGCCACCGCGACGCCGCCATTGCCACCGCCAGCAGGGCGAGGGCGTGGTACATCTGGTAGCGGGCGGCCGTCTCCCACACGGCCAGCATCTCCGTGCCCAGCCGGGCCCGCAGCGCGTGCGCGCCGAACGCCCCCGCCGCCACCGCCAGAAAGCCGAACACGCACCCCAGCACCCAGAACGTACGCTGCATCGTCTCCCCTTTCTCTCCTCGCGGTCTACGGCGGAGAAGATGGCGCCGCGCCGGGCGTGGCGCTACACCAATGGCGCGAAGCGCCGCGCGTCCACGGAGAAGAGCCACCGGCCCACCATCTACATCGAGCCGAGCCTGCCCCCCCTCACGCACTCACGCACTCACGCACTCACGCACTCACGCACTCACGCACTTCCGTCGCTGCAACACGTTGCAGCTCATAAACTAACGTATTGATGGAACGTCATTTGCGAAGCGGGGGTGGCCTCTGGTTTCCACGTTCAACGAACGGACGGCACGATGAGCGAACCACGTCCTTCGCTTCGCGGACTGCGCCGGGAGCACCCCCTGTTCTTCTGGGGCACGCTCGCGGTGGCGGGGCTGTTCGTGGTGGCGGCCGCGGTGGTGGCTTCGCGGGTACCCCGCTACCGCGCCGAGACGCAGCACTTCAACGCGCAGCTCACCGCCGCGCAGCGCGCCACGCGCGACTCGCTGCTGCAGGCCCACCAGAAGCGCACGCAGCTGGCGATCGCCGTGCTGCGGCGCGACATGCGCATCCGCTCGCTGCAGAACAGCAAGCGGCACCTGGCCATCGTGCTTGAAGACTCCGTGCTGGAGCTGCGGCAGGGGCGCGCCACGCTGCGCCGCGCCCGGGTGGCCATCGGCGCCGACAGCACCATCCGCGCGCCGGACGGGCGCACCTGGCGGCTGGTGCGGCCGGTGGGGGAGCGCAAGATCGCCGACAAGCAGCGCTCGCCCACCTACACCATCCCGGAGTGGGTGTACGTCAGCCGGGGGCAGCCGGTGCCGGCGGAGGGCGAGCGGCGGGTGGCGGGCGGCCTGGGCATGTACGTGCTGCGCCTGGACGACGGGACGGAGATCTACAGCAAGCCCTCCGCGGGGCCGCTGGCAGACACGGTGAAGCCGGCGGGCTTCATGGCGCGCGCGCGGGACCTGGCCGCCATCTTCGACGCGGTGAGCGAGGACACGCCGGTCTACATCTACTGACCGGCGCACCTTTCAGCAGGGAGAGCGGGACCGATGGATCCACACGAGCCGACGATGAGGCCGCGCAAGCCGGCAGACATCCCCGAGCGGCGCGACTACACGCCGAAGGGACGGGTGCGGCGCATCATCCACGACTACCGGCGTACGGCGCTGCTGATGCTGCTGTCGGTGGCGGTGGCGGCGGGGCTGTTCGTGGCCACCAGCGCGTGGGCCGTGAACGAGCGCCTCACGCGCCGGGTCACGGAGATGACGTACCTGAAGGACACGCACGCGCTGGAGCACGTGCGCCGGCAGGAGGCGCAGCGGGTGGCGCAGATCGCCGAGAAGGAGCGGCAGCTGGCGGCGAAGGAGGAGGAGTTGGCCCCGCGCAACCGCCCGTACATCGTGGTGAGCCTGGCGGAGCGGCGGATGCTGTACCTGCGCGGAAACGACACGCTGTACAAGGCGCCGGTTGCGGTGGGCAGCGGCAAGACGCTGGTGATGGGCGGCACCACCAAGCGGTTCGTGACGCCGCGCGGGCGCATGGCCATCACCCACAAGGAGCTGAACCCGGTGTGGGTTCCGCCCAACTGGCACTACATCGAGTACGCACGGCAGCGGGGGATGCGCGTGCGCGACATGAGCAACGCCTCGCCCAACGCGCTGGCGGGGTACCCGGCGGGGCGGGTGCCGGTGAGCGGCAACACCGTCATCATCCCGCCCTGGGGAAGCCCGCAGCGGCAGCACAGGGGCGTGCTGGGCGTGGCCAAGCTGGAGATGTACGACGGGTACTACTTCCACGGCACGGACAACCCGTCGTCCATCGGCAGCGCGGCCAGCCACGGGTGCATCCGCATGTACAAGGACGACATCATGTGGATGTACCGCAACGTGCCCATCGGCACCCCGGTGTACATCTACTGACGCGGGGAACCCGCGCGAAGCATCGAGCCCCGGCGGCCGTCATTGGCCGCCGGGGCTTCTTGCGATGGACCATGCACCGCGCCTGATCTCGACTTTATCCAAAAGTGAACAAAGGGTGGCAGGCAAGTTGCGCGCATGAGCTTGCATTCTTCGGCCAAGAAGAGGAGCAAGTCATGAACGAACTGCCTGCCACCGTAGGTCGGGTGCTGGAGAGCTTCTC
>DATAAG010000470.1:0-2938 GCA_036260235.1 Longimicrobium sp. | reverse complement strand
GACGGATACACCCCCTCCCGCAGTTTGCGGGAGGGGGTGTACGAGCCCTG
Source organism: Longimicrobium sp. (assembly GCA_036260235.1). Classification (GTDB taxonomy): domain Bacteria; phylum Gemmatimonadota; class Gemmatimonadetes; order Longimicrobiales; family Longimicrobiaceae; genus Longimicrobium. The sequence goes on along the minus strand of DATAAG010000470.1, from coordinate 2,888 downwards.
ACGAGGCCGGGGGAGGGCCCGGTCCCTGCATCACCCCCGGCGCGGAAACTCGCGCCGAAACTCGATCCCGGGGCCCATGAACGGCATCCTGGCCCGTACGCTCGTCACCGGATTCCTCCTCGCCGGCATGGTTGCTCCGCTGCCGGGCCAGACGCCCTTCCACCCCGCCGCCCGCCCGCCGGACGCGCGGGTGCAGGCGCTGCCGCCCGCCGCGCCGCCCGCCGCGCCGCGCACCGCCAGCGCGCGCGTGGAGTCGCTGCTGGCGCGGATGACGCTGGAAGAGAAGGTGGGGCAGATGACGCAGCTCACCCTCGCCGTGCTGGCGGCGGAGGGCGGGCCCCAGCGCGATAGCGTCCGGCTGGACTCCGCCAGGCTGCGCCAGGCCGTCGTCGACCGGCACGTGGGCTCGCTGCTGAACGTCATCGGCGGCGCGCTGACCGTGGAGGGGTGGCACGCGCTCCTCACGCAGATCCAGGACGTCGCCACCCGGCGGACCCGGCTGCGCATTCCCGTCCTGTACGGGATCGACTTCGTCCACGGCGCCAACTACACGCGCGGCGGCACCATCTTCCCCCACAACCTGGGGATCGCCGCCACCTTCGACCCCCGCCACGCCCGCCGCCTGGGCGAGGTGACCGGCGACGAGGCGCTCGCCAGCGGGCTGCAGTGGAACTTCGCCCCGGTACTGGACATGGGGCGGCAGCCGCTCTTCCCGCGCTTCTACGAGACCTTCGGCGAGGACCCGCTGCTGGCCGCCGTCATGGGGCGCGAGGCCGTGCGGGGGATGCAGCGCACCGGGCGCGTGGCCGCCACGCTCAAGCACTACCTGGCGTACAGCGCGCCCCGCACCGGACGCGACCGCACCCCCGCCGAGCTGGGCCCCCGCGCCGTCCGCGAGCACTTCCTGCCGCCCTTCGCCGAGGCCGTCCGCGCCGGCGCCCGCGCGGTGATGGTCAACTCCGGCGAGATCGACGGCGAGCCCGTGCACGCCAGCCGCTACTGGCTCACCGACGTGCTGCGCGGCGAGCTGGGCTTCGACGGCGTGGTGGTGACGGACTGGGAGGACGTGGCGTACCTCCACACCCGTCACCGCGTTGCGCCCACGATGAAGGACGCGGTGCGGATGGCGGTGGAGGCGGGGATCGACATGAGCATGACCCCGTACGACTTCGCCTTCGCGGACCACCTGGTGGCGCTGGTGCGCGAGGGCGTCATCCCGGAGAGCCGCATCGACCAGTCCGTGCGCCGCATCCTCACGCTCAAGGAGGAGCTGGGGCTGTTCGATGCGCCCTATCCCGACCCCACCCTGCGCGGCCGCTTCGCCACCGCGGCGTCCGCGGCGGCCGCGCGGCAGGCGGCGCGCGAGTCCATCACGCTGCTGAAGAACGACGGCGGCATCCTTCCGCTCCGCCGCGACGCGCGCATCCTGGTCACCGGCCCCGCCGCCGGATCGCTCACGGCGCTGAACGGTGGATGGACCTACACCTGGCAGGGGACGGACTGGGCGCAGCTCCCCGACGGCCCCCGCACCGTGGTGGAGGCCATGCTCCGCCGGGGCGCCGACGTGCGCTACGTCCGCGGCAGCGGGTTCACGGAGGCGGGCGACGTCGCCGCGGCGGCGCGGGCGGCGCAGGACGCGGACGTGGCGGTGGTGGTGGTCGGCGAGGACGCCTACGCGGAGGGCGTGGGGAACATCGTGGACCTGACGCTCCCCGAGCCGCAGCTGCGCCTGGTGGAGGCCATCCAGGCGACGGGGACGCCCACGGTGCTGGTGCTGGTGGAGGGCCGCCCCCGCGTGGTCAGCCGGGTGGCGGACGCGGCGCGGGCCGTCGTGATGGCGTACCTGCCGGGGATGCACGGCGGCGACGCGATCGCCGAGGTGCTCTTCGGCGAGGTGAACCCCGGCGGCAGGCTCCCCTTCACCTATCCGCGCCACCCGAACGACCTGGTCACCTACGACCACAAGTTCACGGAGACGCTGGGGCCGGAGCACGTCCCCGGTTTCCGGCCGCAGTGGGAGTTCGGCCACGGCCTCAGCTACACCACCTTCGCGTACAGCGGCCTGCGGCTGGGCGCGGAGCGCATTGGCCCCGCGGACTCGCTGCGGGTCGAGGTGACCGTGACGAACACGGGCCAGCGGGCCGGGCAGGAGGCGGTGCTCCTCTTCACCCGCCAGCACTACGCCTCCGTCACGCCCCCCGTCCGCCGCCTGCGCGCCTTCGAGAAGATCGCCCTGGAGCCCGGCGCCTCGCGCACCGTCACCTTCACCCTCCCCGCCGCCGACCTGCGCTTCGCCGGCCGCGACGGCCGCCTCGTCCTCGAGCCCGGCAACTTCGACGTGATGGTGGGGGGATTGACGGCGACGTTCCGGGTGACGGCGGCTCTGCCCTGATCGGCACGGACAACTCTCGGCTGCTCCTGCTGACGGAGGCGGAGCCCGACTGGATACGCCGGCACGGAGCGGAGCGCGGCGGGCGCGCTGTTCACCTCATTCCTTCACGGCAACACTCTTGCAGACGGATCCGTCCGCGCGTGGGGATGGAAGTCGTTGTTCCGCAACTTCTTACGAGATTGGAAGTGGCGCGCGCGGCGGCGGTACGGCGGCTTTCGCGGGAACGAAGGGAGGACGCCATGACACACACGGCGAGGCGGCTGCGGGGCGGGGTTTTCGGGGCGGCGGTGATGCTGTCGCTGGGGTTCGGGGGAAGCCAGGCGCTGGCCAGCCCGGCACCCGCGGTGAACGCCGGGCCCAAGTGTACGCTGGACTGGTGCGACCGCTTCTGCAAGGCGATCGGCGCGCACTCCGGCACGTGCCTCAAGGACAACGGCTGCGCCTGCGCACTGTGACGCCGCGCTGATCCGTGCAGCCGGCGGAAGACGGACGAGGG
>DATAAG010000469.1:0-11214 GCA_036260235.1 Longimicrobium sp. | reverse complement strand
GCTCCGCGCGGAACCGCGCGGAGCCGGCGGGTGGCGGCGCCTTGGAGGCCAACGCCCTCGCGTGCTCCAGCACCGAGCCCTCGGGCTCGACCCCCATCTCCTTTGTCATCCGCTCGGTGAAGGCGGCGGCGTAGCGCAGCGCGAGCACCGGCTCGCCGGCCTGCACCAGCGCCTCCACATAGCGGAACGCCACGCGCACGCTGAACTCCTCGTGCTCCGCGATGCGGCGCCACCACTCGGCGGCGCTGGCGGCGGCGCCGGCGGCGGCGGCCCGCTCCGCAAGCGCCTCTAGGGCGCGGCCGTACTCGCGCCGCAGCCTGTCCTGCTCCCTCCCCACCCACTGCTCGAACTCGGCCGTCCCCCGCACGTAGAAACCATCCAGAAACGGCCCGCGGTAGAGCTCCACCGCCTCGTGCAGGGCGCCGGCCACCATCCTCTCCTGAAAGACCCGCACGTCGGTCCACACCTCCAGGGGATCAAGCCGCAGTATCTCCCCCACCGTCCGGATCGCGGGTTTCCCTAGCACGCTGCGCAGCACGAACACCGACTCGTTCAGGATTGCCCGCGCGGAGCGCTGCTCGGCCCAGAGGAAGCCGATGACCTTGTCGCGCGTGAGCCCGTCGGGAGCGGCCGCCAAGAGCGCCATGAGCGCCAGGCGCCGGGGTTGCGCGGCGTCGCCGCTCACCTCCGCGCCATCCCGCTCCAGCGCAAGGCGCCCCAGCGTATAGAGACGGACAGACATAGCGGACCTTGATGGAAAATTGATGCGGGGGCCGATGACCAGCAGGGAAGCGCTGGATCGCCGACGCTCAACCTACTGCCGACCTGGAAACCCCAGCAACGGAGGTCGGCATGGTGAAATCCCCGCACTCGACCCGGCAGGCGCCTTGGACTTCCGCGCCTGCTCCGCCCCCGCTCCCCGGAACCGCAGCGCGCCGCGGAGTGACCGGGTCCGACGAGGTCCCGGGGGTCCTGGTGGCGCTCGATACGCTGGAACTTGGCTTCGCCTTCTTCGGCCGCGGGTGGCGGCTTCAGCACGCGAGCCCCGTGTTCCTGCGCGCCGTGGAAGATCCCACCTTTGCCGCGCTGGACGAGGAGGTCCGGCGCTTCGTCGCCGCCGTCTGGGGGCTGGCCAACGTCCGCTCGCTGGGAGCAGTGGTGGAGCGGCTCGACTCCCGCGCCGTCCGGCTGGCCGGCGGTGAGTGCCGGCTCGACGGGACGTATGTGGGCGTGGACCTGTTCGGCGAGGGGGCGAGCGTGCTAGTGGGCGTGCGGGTGCCGCCGGAAGATCCGTTCTCGACCGAGCGGCTGCGCGCCCGCTTCGGGCTCACCTGCAGGCAAAGCCGGGTCGCGTCGCTTCTGGTAGAGGGGCTTCGCAACGACGAGATCGCGCGGCGTCTCTTCATCAGCCCCCACACCGCCCGGCACCACGTGGAGCAGATCCGGCTGAAGGTGGGCGGGCACACGCGCGCCGCGGTCGCCTCCCGGCTCCTGCAGGCGGAGAGATGACGTGCCGCGGAGCGGTACGAAAGGCCGGGCGCTTCCCCATCACGCTGGGGAGCGCCCGGTCTGCCGGTGCGCCCGGATTCCTCTATCGCCTGCCCCCGCCGGTCACGGCTTAGGCAGGGAGATGCTGAACGCCGTCGCGACGCTCGCCGGGGTGAGCTGCTGGAGCTGGTTCCCCGCGACTTGGAGGCCGAGCCCCCAGAGGAAGCACCGATAGTAGTCGAGCCCGACGCCGAACGCGGAGTTCGAGGCGACCAGCACCGCGATCCCCGCCACCCAGGCCACCAGTGCCCAGATCAGCCAGAGTGAGGCGTTCGTCTGCTGGTAGGCGACCAGGACCTCCTGGACCGTAGGGGTCCCGACGGGGGCCATGGCCTCGAGCCCGCTCCCACCCAGGGACACGTCGAGTTCCGACCGGATCCGCTTCACTTCGGTAGCCGCCGCCGCGGCAGTCTCCGCTTGGGCGCCCACCTCGTCCAGCGCCCGCAGGGCCCGCTGCGCCTCCGGCCTCCCGGTCCGCCGCCACAGTTCCGCCACGGGCCTGAACCCGCGCGCCTCCACCAGCCGCACCACCGAGACCTCGCCGGCCGCCCACTCCAGGAACATGCGGTACTCGGCGCCCACGTCGCGTGCTGGCGACGCGGCGGGCGTTATCCAGTCGGGGATGAATTCGCGCGCCTCCAGGTTCTCCGGCCTGAGCTCCTCCAGCAGCCGATCGATCCGCTCCCGCGTTCCCGGCAGGGGGGTCTCGCCCGTCCCCGCCGCCGCCTCCACCTTGCGCTGGACCGCGCGGGCCTCGCCGGCCATGCGCGAGGCGGGGAGGAGCGCCTGGAGTCGCAGCGCGCGCTGCCGGAGCACCACGGTGACCAGCAGCGCTATGACGATTCCCAGCAGGATCAACGCGGCGCCCACCGCCTGGGCGGCGCGGGTGGTGGAGAGCACGGTCAGGTTGAACGTGGGAAGGGGGTGTTTCCCGTCCGCTCCCAGGACCACTGTCCCGGTAAAGGTGCCCTTCGCGGCGAACGCCGGGTCGACGACGAGTTGCAGCGTTTTGGGCTCCCCCGGCCTCAGGTCAATCCGGTCGCCGCAGCGGCCCGGGACGCACAGCCGCAGCTTGGTCGGCTCGAGCAACGCGTCGGTGGTACCCTCCTGTAGCGTGGAGTGGACCACACGCAGGTTGGTGGCGGGAAGGCTGTCCGAAACCACCGTGAGTGGTGCCTGCCGGTTGAAGAGGAGGGTGAGTTTCCCCGGCGGGTTCAGCACCACCCGCAGGCCGGTGGGGACCGGCGCCGGCGGGGTGGTGACGACGGTAGACGGGTTCGGCGTCGCCGGGGGGCTCGTGGGCGTTACGCTGCCGGGCTCGCGGGGTGCCGGCAGCTGCGCCGGCGGGGCGGGCTGTGCGCGGCCGGGGGCCGCGGCCCCGGCGAGCGCCACGGTCCCAGCCGCCGCCAGCAGCGCGCGCCGAACGGGGCGCGGGTGCGATGCGGGTCGTCTCATCTCAGGACACCCGGCGCGCGGTGGCCTTCGGGCGGGACCTCGCGGCGCCGCGGAGCCGCTCCGCCGCCTGCTCCGGCCGGGGCTGTACGAAGGTAACCTGGAGCTTTTCCAGCACGCTCTGGATGTTGCACGCGAGGGCGTGCTCCTCCGACGGCCTTGGATTGGTTTCGCCGGCGAAGTGCAGGCCGACCACCACGTCGGCGGCCCCGTCGATCACCCAGCTGCTTCCCGAGTCGCCTCCGCTGCTGATCTCGCCGTCCGCCGCCGGCTTGCGCGAGTTGGGTCCGATCTCGAAGCCGCCCACCTGCCGCACTCCGATCGCCCCGCCGTAGTCGATGTTGGCGATCACTCCGGTGCGGCGCACCACCCCGAAGGTGACCCCGGTGGTCCGCCCCGACTTGGTCACCAGGTCGTCCACGTTGGGCTGCGCGATCCGTTGCGGCGCCACGTTCAGCTCGAACGGCCGCGAGTCGAATCGACGTCCCACGATGCTGGCCACGGCGCAGTCGCCGGCGACGCCCAAGTGGCTGCGCACCAGCCGCCCGACGCCGTTGGCGCTGGTGTTGGCGTCGTCGAACGGCCCAGGCTGCACGACCACGTCGCCCACGTTGCCCGCGGGTCCATGCAGAACGTGCCAGTTGCTCAGGATGTAAGGGGTGCCGTTGGCGATGTCGAACACGATCCCGCCGATGGTGCCTGCCGTCTCGGTCACGTGCGCCACGCTGATCCCGGGCTGGATCGGGTCGAGCCGCCGGAGCCGCGCCTGCGCGGGGGCGAGCGACTCGGGCTCCAGTAGGGCCAGTGGCGCGGGCTCCACGATCCTGTACGAAGGGGCGTATGAGCGCTCCACTACGTCCACCGTAACCGGGGTTCCGTCCTCGGCGATGATCCTCTCCGGGAGCATGGTCAGCCCCGCGGCGGCCACCAGCTCGGGCGCCAGCTTCTTTCCCACGGTGAACTGGATGCACAACTCGTCGGTGGACTTACCGTCTTTGATCCTCCGGCCGACCCCGACCGACGTGACGTTGGGGAGCTTCAGGTAGGCACGCGCCCTGGTGCTCACCAGCTCGATCAGTTCCTGCTCGTTCTTTCGGGCCATGATCGTTCTTCCTGATGCAGAGGTGGTTGGAAGATGGAGCCGCCCGGTCAGTCGTTGCCGACCCACCCGAGCGCCTTGTCCAGGTTCAGGCTCACGCCCCACACGAACTCGCCACTGCCGTAGCGTCGCTCCCCGAGCCGATTCCCTACCGCATCTACCTGGTCGTTCTTGGTCCACACCAGGCCGACGTACGGCGAGACGGTTTCGAAGCTCACCACCCGGTTGAAGAGGGGGAGCGGGTTGTAGCGGAAGCCGACGATCGTCCCCACCTGATCAAACGGGCGGCGGCTCCCCTGGACGACTCCGCCAAAGTACAGGCCCCGGACGAGCTTCCGCAGTCGCTCCCCCGGCGAGCCCCCGGCCGCACCCGGGTCGACGAGGATGTCCGAGAGCGAGTAGTTGAAGCCGATCAGGAAACCGGTCGGCGTGTCGCGCGGCTCGAGGGTGCCCGTCTCCTCGTCGAACTTGAGCTGGCTCGCGTTCGTGGCGCCGGCGTTGGCGGAGAGGAAGAGGTGCTCCGCGGGCCCGGTCACCAGCGTGATCTCAGCGCCGTTCTCCGGGCTGGACTGGGCGGCGCCGCCGCCGGTCGCGGCTGGGGCGCCCGCGAGCTGGTTGACCACGCAGACGACGACCTGCACGTCCGCGCCGGAGCCCGGCGTGGTGTCCGGAGCCGCCGCAGTCGGAGCAGCCGGAGCAGTCGGAGCAGCCGGAGCAGCCGGGGCAGGCGGGACAGCCGACGGGGGCCTCCCGGTCCGGACCTCGCAGCCGGGCGGACGCGGCTGAGGCGGGACGAGGGAGGCGGTGACCGCCAGGTTGGCGCGTAGCCTCCGGAGCGTGTAGGTCTCCCGTGTGACCTGGACGGATCGTCGCAGTAGCCCTTCGGGGGCCGTGATCTGGAGCGCCAGCTTGGCCAGGTTCATCACGTCGGCGGCCAAGCGTGTCTCGCGGGCCTCCTCCCTGAACCGTACCCGTGCCACCGTGCCCGAGTCGTGCAGGACGAACACGGCGAGCCGGTTTCCGGTCCGGCTCTCCCAGCGGTGGCCGGCATCCCCGACGGTCTTTGCCCGGGCAAGTACCGCGTCGCGGGTGTCCTTGAGGACGGCGGACTGGTTCGCCGCGGTATCGAGCTGGTTCAGCAGGGTCTGGTCGAACACGACCGAGTATACGCGGGGACTTTCTGCGCGGGTGGCGTGGGAGGTCAGGTCGAAAATGACGATGCGGTCGATCTTCTCGGCCCGCTCCTCGGTCTGCCTCTCGGTCTGCCCTTCTGCCGTGGCCGGCGCCGCGAAGGCGAGGGCCAGGGCACCGGTGAGCACGAACATCCAGCGCATGATGATTCTCCCGGGTTGCGGGTGGCGTTCTGCTGCACCGGGGAGTGTAGGCCGGCACTCTTTCCTCCGAATGGGCGGATGTGCCCATTCTGGAGTCCATCCCCGCCGCAGCGGACGGCAGGCTTTGAGAGGTGCCGACGAACAAGATGGTAGGCGAGAAGCTCGAGCCGGAGGATCACGTCTCCGTGCATTCCCTCGGAGTACACGCCCTCTCGCAGGATGAGCAGGTGGCAGCACATCCGAGAGCAGCGCTTCCGGGTCCAACATCAGCGGTAATCCGTTCCAGCTTCTGGACCGCTGTCTCCTGAGGGGAATCCGGCGAAAGCGGACGTGTTCTTTGGCACAACTTGGGTGCTATGCAGACCAGGGAATCGATCATCAATTGCCCCGCACTCGCTTCCCTGAGGTTGTTGAGGACGCGGTGGAACTGGGCCCATGAGCGCGTGGGCGCCGCGGCGGTCCGCCGCCGGCGGCAGCTGGGCCGCGAGCGCGGCCTCACGGACGTGGGCGCCGGGTCGAGGTCAGGCGGCCCCGGCACACCGTGGACGAGGTGGCGGCGATCTTCGCGGCGCTGCCCCAGGGCGATCCCCGCCTACGGCTGCTGGTGGAGCTTGCCGCCGAGCTGCGCGCGGGGCAGGCGGTGCGGGCCAGGCGTTCGGACCTGCTCTTGGGCGAGGCGGGCGGCTTCGGGTTGGGTCGCTTCGTCGTGCACGGGGCAGGTAAGAAACATCGGGAGATCGTGAACCTGCACCCCGAACTTCGCGCGCTGGTGGATGAGGTGCTGTCCACCGGCTACTTGGCCGAGGCGGAGGAGGCCTTTCGGCGAGGAGAGATCTCGGACGACTACATGTTCCCCGCAGGCAAGCTCAAGCGGGGCATGGTGCCTCTGGAACGCGCGACGAAGCAGCCGCTGTCCTTACATGTCGATCCACTCGACGTTCGTGGCCGTGGAGCGGAGTGCCGTCGTCGAGCACCAGCAGGGACGGTCGTTCTACGGGCTGCGGAGGCAGGCGACGGACCTTGCGCCCGAGTTCGCGCAGGACGCGCGGGTCCTGAACCGGCTCACGGGGCACGCGGACAGCGCCACGCGCGAGCGCGTCTATCAGGACCCGCACAACGAGCGCGTGCGCGCCCGCGCCGCCGAGGCGCGCAGGAGCATGCGCCGCTTCCTTCGGGAGGCGGAGCGTCCAGACTTCGCGGTTCCGACTGCGGCGTGAACCTATCCCACCCTCTCTGAGGGCGAGAATGCCACGGCAGCGCAACCCGCTGCCGTGGCATTCCTTACGGCGGTGAGCCGAGATCGTGCCGCACCGTTGGCTTACTGCCGCAGAGTCAACAGAGTTAGCAGAGGAGAGGACTCAACTCAACTCTACTCTGTTGACTCTGCTGACTCTGTGTGAGGCCCATTCCTTTTGCGATCGGGATCACATCTCTCGTTCCGCCGTGTTGTCCCCGGCCGCGCCGTGGAAAAGAAGGCGCGCGCCTGATTCGGCTCCGAACCAGGCGCGCGGGTTTGGGGCTGAGGGTCAGCAGGGCGGCGCGGCGCGGATCACACGCGACCCGTCAATCTCTTCCAGGTACAGGTCTCCCGTCTCGGGCGGGCCTGACCCACGCCGCGCCGCCGGGGCCGCTCAGGCAGGCTCGTCTGCGCGGCAGTCCCACGTGGGCGGGCACGAGTAGCGTACGCCCGCCGAGACGGGGCAGGCCGCCTTCACGTCGTGCGCCTCCACCGTCCCCTGCACGTCGTCGGCGTTCCCCGACTCGAACGACTCGACCGACAGCGACTCCGGGTCCAGCGTGAGCTTGCGGATCATCGTTCCTCCCGGGTGCCTGTGACAGCGGTTCGGCCCGACCATCGGGCAGGACCGCGGAGCGCGGGGCACCGCATACTTCACGCCACGGCGCAATGCGATCCGCCCGAGGGAAGAACGACCTGTGATCCGGCCCCGCGAGACTTGCGGGCAGGAACCGGAGCGGAGTCAGAGGCAGCGGCGTTTTCGCTCGCGCGGGAGACCGCGGGGGCGCGGCGGGGATACGCTAGCCTTTGCCGCAGGTTTCGGCGGGAGGTGGTGCAGGTGGCGCGCGCACACCTGGCACTTCCGCCGTTTCCGTGCATCTTGCTGCGTTCCGCCGCGCTTGCGTAATCTGCGAGGCGTTCCGCAGTCGTCGAGGCGGGCTCACTCGCTCCACCGCGGGGCCGGCGACTCACGCACTCACGCACTCACGCACTCACGCACTCACGCACTCACGCACTTTCGGGAAGAGGCCGCGCCGTCCGTCATCGGCGAAAGTGCGCCACGCCGGAGTCGGGGCCGGCCGGCACGCCGCGCACCAGGCGCAGCCCTGCGCGCTCCAGCGCGGCGAAGAGCGGGGCGCACGGGCCGTTCGGGTGGTATTCCATCTGCCACGCGTCCACCGCGGCCAGCGTGTCCGGCGCCAGGTGGGGGAGGATCTCGTGCTCGGCGCCCTCCACGTCCATCTTCACCAGGTCGATGCGCTCCACCCCGGCCGCGGCGCGCGCCCGGTCCAGCAGCTCGGCCAGGGTCACGGCCTGCACCGGGACGGACGCCGGCGGGGGCGGGGCGCCGGCGGGATGGATGCCGCGTGAAGGGCCGGGGTGCGCCGGGTCCGCGTCGATCCACCGCGTGCCGGCCTCCCCCGCGACGGCCAGCGGCCAGGCGGTGACGCGCCCGCCCACCCCGTTGGCGGCCAGGTTCCGCACCAGCCGCGGGTGCTCCTCGGGATGCGGCTCGACGGCGAAGACGCGGGCCGCCGGCGCGCGCTCCGCGGCGAAGAGCGAGAAGGCGCCCCAGTTGGCGCCCACGTCCACCACGCACCGCGCCCGCGCCGGGACCCGGTACTCTTCGCGGCAGAAGACGACCCACGCCGTCGCGGCGTCGTGCCAGCTCTCGATCGGCACGGCGGTCCCCGCGCGGGTACGAAGCGTGAACGGGTACGCGGGCTCCGCCAGGCGCAGGTACGCGCGCGCCAGCGTGGCGCCGTCGCGAAAGCGCGCCAGCGCGCGCACGACCTCGGCCGCGCGGCCGGGGTGGGCCGCGGCACGTGCCCAGCGTGGAAGCATCCGTGGTCCGTTCGGGGGAACCGGGGCGGCCCACATTCTACGTCCGCGCCGGACCGGGGGCGAGCCCGGCCGGGGCAGGATCCCACCGGAGGAGGGGGAGTGAAGGGAGAAGGGATCGAGCTTTCCGTCGTGATCGCCACGCACGACAACCTGCCGGTGCTGCGGCAGGCGCTGGACTCGTGGCGCCGCCTTGCCGCCGGCCAGCCGGTGGAGCTCGTCGTGGTCGAGGACGGCTGCACCGACGGCACCGCCGGGTACCTGGCGGACCTGGTGGCGCGGGGGTGGGACGGCCCGGCGCTGCGCGTGGCGCACGAGGCGGACGCGCACGAGCTGGTCTGCACCAACCGCGGCTTCCGCGAGGCGCGGGGGCCGCTGGTGGTGAGCTGGCACGACGACATGTTCCTGCGGGCCCGCTGGCTCGTCCCCGAGCTGCTGGCTACCTTTCGCGCCTACCCCGACATCGGCCTCCTTTCCCTGAGCCGCGGCCTCCTCTACCACCCCGTCGACGAGCCGGTGCGCACCTGGGAAGACACCGTCGACTGGCGGCGGATGGAGAGCACGCTGGGCCCCGCGCCCCTCAACTGGCTGCGGCTGTACGAGGTGGACGGCGTGATGCGGCCCTGGGTGGTGCGGAAGGAATGCATCGAGCGCGTGGGCCCGCTGGACGAGGCGTTCCGGCCCACGGAGTGGGACGAGTCCGACCTCTGCTACCGCATCCGGCAGGCGGGGTGGAAGGTGGCCACGCACGGGTACGAGCGCGACGGCGCCTACGTCCACCAGCTCAGCACCACCTACGCGCGCACCCCCTCGCAGCGGCGGATGGAGATCGGCCTGAGGAACGGCAGCCTCTTCTACGAGCGCTGGAGCGGCGTCATCCGCGCGGAGGAGGGGCGCGCGCGCAAGTCGTGGCCGCGAAAGGCCTCCGCGGCGGGGTGGCTGGCGGCGGCGCGGCAGGCCGCGCGCTTCGCCGCGGGACGGCGGGACGCGCCGTGAGCCGCACCACCCGCGCGGGGATCGCCATCGGGTTCGGCTACCTGCAGTTCGGGCTGGCGCTGGTCTCCGGCATCCTGGTCGTCCCGTTCGTCCTGGCGCGCGTGGGAAGCGAGGCGTACGGCGTGTGGCTGGGCCTGGGCGAGCTGGTGGCGTATTCGGCGATGGCGGACCTGGGGGTGCTGGGCGTGCTCCCCTGGCTGGTGGCGGAGGCCGACGGGCGGGGGGACCGGGAGGAGATGCGCAGGCTGGTCTCCGCCGGCGTGGTCGCCGCGACGCTGGCGGCGGTCGTCTTCGCCGTCCTGGCGCTGGGCCTGCTGGCGCTGGCGCCCGGGATCACCGGCGTCTCGCGGGCGCAGCACGCGGAGGTGATCGGGCCGTTGATGCTGCTGGTGGCGGGGATGGCGGCGGCGTACCCGGTGCGCGTCTTCCACGCGCTCCTCATCGGCCTGCAGGACGTGGCCTTCGCGGGGCGGCTGGGCGTGGCGCAGGCGGTGCTGAACGTGGCGCTGATCCTGGGGCTGCTGGCGGCGGGGCAGGGGCTGTACGCGCTGGCCGCCGCCGCGACCGTGCCCACGCTCTTCGTCGCCTGCGCCAGCTGGCTGCGGGCGCGGCGGATCGCGCCGGAGCTGCTGCGGGGGTGGCGCCGGCCCTCCGCGCGGCTGCTGGGGAGCGTGACGGCGCAGGGGATCGGCGGATGGATCGCGGGACTGGGGTGGCGGATGATCTCGGCGACCAGCAACCTGGTCATCCTCTCCATCGCCGGACCGGTGGCGGCGGTGACCTACGCGCTGACGGCGAGGCTGGCGGACGTGCTGACGCAGATGAGCTGGCAGGTGCCGGACGCGGGGCTGGTGGGCCTGGCCCAGCTCAAGGGCGAGGGGCAGGCGGAGCGCGCGCGGCAGATCACCCTTTCCATCCTGCGGCTGACGCTGATCGGCGCGGGGGTGGCGGCGTGCGCGGTGCTCGCCTTCAACCCCAGCTTCGTCTCGCTCTGGGTGGGCCCCGGCCGCTTCGCCGGGCTGGGGACCAACGCGCTCATCGCGGCGGGGGCCCTGGCGCTCTCGCTGGCGCACGCGCTCTTCACCACCGCCGCCACGCTGGGCGCGCGCGTGCAGGTGGGCTTGGCGACGGTGGCGCAGGGGATCGTCCACCTGGGCGCGGCGATCGTGCTGGGCCGCCGGTTCGGGCTTCCCGGCGTGGCCGCGGCGGCGCTGGTGGGGACGGTGCTGGTCGCGTATCCCGCGGGCGTCCACTACCTGCGGCGCGTCACCGGGCTGGGGCACGCGGAGCTGTGGCGCGGCGCGCTGGCGCCGTGGTCCGCGCGCGCCGTCCTCCTCCTCCTCCTGGGCCTGGCCGTGGGGATCGCGGGATGGCGCGCCGCCGTGTGGCCGCCGCTGCTGGCGGCGCCGGTGCTGGCCGCGCTCTACGTCTGGTGGATGCGCCCCCTCTACGCGGGGCTCCCCCTGCCGGAGCGGCTGCGCCCGGTGCTGGCGCGGCTGCGGCTGGTGCCCGAGCAGGGCGGCGCCGGGGTGCCGCTGCCGTGAGCGCGCGCGCCGCCGTCTGCCCGGAAGGGGGAAGGGTCCCCGCCCGGCGATTGAAATCGCCGCAACGACGACACGCCGTCCGCCTCCACGCACACGGTCCGCGAGCGGGCGCCTCCCGTGAAACGGGCTGGTTTGTCTCCCCCTCCCCCGCGCAGTTCGCGG
>DATAAG010000468.1:0-6289 GCA_036260235.1 Longimicrobium sp. | reverse complement strand
CGCCTCACAGGTGCTTCAGGGCTCCGGTTGCCCGGTTCACCCCGCCTGTTTGGCTACATGTCTCACAGGCATTTCACATGGTGAACTCCTTTCAGTTCACAAGAGAGGTCAGGCTTCGCCTGACGCACCAGAGAAGCAGAGCAGCAGAGGAACAGAGGAGTGATCGCCGTTCCTCTGCTTCTCTGCTGCTCTGCGTGAAAACAATCAGTTCAGCTTTTTGTTTTTTTCCGCTCGGCTAACTCTGCTGAGCCTGCGTGAGAGAGACTTCAGCGGGGGTGCGGCGGCGGATGTGCATCCGCACGCCGTGCCGGGGACGCAGGGTGAAGGTGGGGTCGGGGACGACCTCCTGCCCGTCCGCCAGCTCCGGCGCGAAGCGCTGCGCCAGGGTGGCGAGCACCACCTGCGCCTCCCACAGCGCGAACTGGCTGCCGATGCACTGGCGCGCGCCCCCGCCGAACGGGTAGTACGCGCCCGGCGGAAAGGTCCCCGGCCCGGCGTCCACGAAGCGCTCGGGGACGAACTCGTCCGGACGCTCCCACAGGTCCGGGCGGCGGTGCGTCACCCACTGGCACACCATCACGATGTGCCGGGCGGGAATGCGGAACCCGCCGATCTCGTCCTCCTGCACCGACTCCCGCGGCTGCCCCCACGCCGGCGGATACAGCCGCAGCGTCTCGTCGAACACGGCCCGCGTGTACGGCAGCCGCGGCAGGTCCTCCACCCCCGGCGTGCGCCCGCCCAGCACGGCGTCCAGCTCCTCCCGCATCCGCGCCGCGGCCCGCGGATGCCGCGCCAGCAGGTACCACGCCCAGCTGAGCGACGCCGCCGCCGTCTCGTGCCCGGCGATCATCAGCGTCACCGCCTCGTCGCGCACCTGGCGGTCGTCCATCCGCGCGCCGGACTCTGCGTCCTGCGCGTCCAGCAGCATCTGCAGCAGGTCCGGCCGCTCCGTCCCGCTGCGGCGGCGCTCGCGCACCATCTCGTCCACGGTGGCGTGCACCACGCGCCGCGCGGCGGCGAACCGGCGGTTCTCGCGGGTGGGCACCCAGGGCGGCGGCATGACGGGGAGCGTCATCCGCCGGCTCACGTGGACGAACGCGGTGCGCACCGCCGTCCCCAGCGCGCTGGTCTCGCCGCTCAGGTCGTGCGAGAAGAGGCTGGTACCCACGATGCGCAGCGTCAGCCGCAGCATCTCCTCCGCGACATCGACCTCCGAGCCGTCCGCGGCCAGGCGGTCCCAGCGCTCCGCCGCCGCGTCCGCCGCCTCCGCCATCTGCCCCACGAGACCGGCCAGGCGCCGGCGGTGGAAGCCGGGCTGCATCAGCCGCCGGTTCTGCAGCCAGCTGTCGCCCTCGGACACCAGGATGCCGTTGCCGGCCAGCATGCGCACGGGGACGTTGAAGCGGTCCGGCTTGCGGTAGTTGCGCCCGCGCGCCCTCAGCACGTGCTCCACGCCGGCCGGGTGGGTGACCAGGGTCCAGTAGATCCCCGGAATCCCGCGCAGCCGCACCACGTCGCCCAGGGTACGCTGGGCGCGGGTGAAGAGCGCCAGCGGGTCCGCGACCGCCTCCGGCCCGGACCCGAAGAGAAAGCCGCCCGGCATCAGCGGGGGCGGTGGAAGCGCTTTCACGGGGACTCGTCCCTCTCGCGTACAGGGGTGGATCGGGATGAACCGCGGTCCTGCGCCCTGCAACGAACCATCCGGCGCGCCGCCGCACAAGGGGATTCGCCCCACCCGCCGTGCGGCATTCCCCTACGCCCGATGCAACCGGCCGCGCCCCGTCGGCTTCCAAGCGCGAAGCGCATCGCGTTCGATAGATTGATCCCTCCTGTCCCGTGCCGTCATCCTTCAGTTCCTCCCGCACCGGTTCCGGAGTGCTCTTTTCCCGACCCGTGCTGTCATCCTGCTGAGTCCTTGACTGCTGCGCCGGCCTTGCGGGACGAAAGACGTCTCGCACGAATCTCTCGTCATCCATCAACCTCCCCCAGGGGTTTTTGGGGGAGGTGGGCGAGTAATGCGAGCCCGGAGGGGGCGCGGCGGCTCGCACCAGACCCTTTCCATTCAGCGCCTGTAGACGCGAGGCGTCTTCCATCATGCCAGAAGTTCGGTCTGTTACGAGGCATCGGGCGAACTCCTGCCGAGGCGACTTTCTCGGGCTTAGGAGGGAGCGCCGCCCGAAACCATCGTCACGCGACGACGCCTGCGCGCGACCGAAGGATCTATCGGTAGCGCAGGATCCAGCCGTTCGCTGAGTTTTACTGCGCGCGGGCAGGACCGCGCGCTACGCCGACAGATCCTTCGGTCGGCGCCATCGATCGCGAGCAGACGGAGTTTTGCGTGGCGCCTTCCCCAGGGTGACAGCACGGGCGGGCAGAAAACAGAAGAGCAGCGCGTTCGAATCGCTTCCAGCAATCCACCTTCCCGCTTGATCCGATGGCCCTGATCCACCGATTCCATCGCTCGTCGCGCACGATCCGCGGCGTCTATCCACTGCGTTTGCTCGCGCTCCTCGCCCTGCTGGCGCCAGCGGCGGCCCGAACGCAGGTCGGGGATCTCGATGCGCGGCTGGACCGGGCAGAGGCGTACCACGAGGCGCTGCGTTCGCTGGCGGGCGGACGGGTGCGGGCGGTGTGGGTGCCGGGGGAGGAGGCGTTCGTCTACCGCGTGGAAGCCGGCCCCCTCGCGAGACAGTGGGTGCGGGTGGACGCGCTCACCGGCGCGTCTCGACCCGTCCCGCAGGACAGCCTGCCGCCGCGCCCCGCCCCGCCGGGCCTGTCACGCCTGGACCGCCGCGGCGACACGCTCCGCATCCTTCGCCCGGACGGTGAGGAGGCGATACGGCTGGTGGATTCGCCCGACGCGGGCTGGGAGGTGCGGCCAGAGGGCTGGGACCCGCGAGAGCAATGGCTCACGATCATGCGCACGGAGGTGGAGGGCGTGCACACGGTGCCGGTCATCGACTACTCGCAGCCGCTGGAGCGGGTGGAGCCCGTGGTGTACCCCAAGTCCGGCACGCCGCTGCCCGAGTCCGCCATCTACCTGCTGTCCCCCCGCAACGAGGCACTGCAGCACGTGGACGTGGACGGGCGCAACGCGTACCTGCGGATCGCGGGGTGGCGCGCGGAGCCGGCGGAGCTGCTGGTGATCCGCATGAGCCGAACGGGGAAGCGGCTGGACCTGTTCGCCGTCGGCCTGGGCGCGGACAGCCGCCTGCTGGTCGCGGAGGCGCGCCCGGAGACCTCCGTGGCGGCGCTGGACTTCGCCACGGGTGGATGGGCGAACCAGGTGACGGTGCTGCCGGACGGCTCCGGCTTTCTCTGGTTCTCCGAGCGCGACGGGTGGCGCCACCTGTACCGCTACAACTGGAACGGCGCCCTGCCCCGGCAGCTCACCCGCGGCGCGTTCGTCGTCCACCGCGTGGTGCGGGTGGACCCCGCGTCCGGACAGATTTACGTCATCGCTTCGGCGGACACGGCGCGGCCGTACGACCAGCACCTGTACGTCGTTCCCGCGGAAGGCGGCGCGCTGCGCCGGCTGACGGAGGAGCCGGGGATTCACGACGTGCAGTTCTCGCCCTCCGGCCGCGCCTTCCTGGACGTGCACTCCAGCCTCGGCCGCCCCTACGCCACCGACCTGCGCCGCGCGGACGGCAGTCTCATCGCGCGCCTGGAGACGGCGGACACGTCGGCGCTGGCGGCGCTGGGCCACCGCCCGCCGGAGCCGTTCCGCGCCCTGGCCGCGGACGGGACCACGGAGATCCACGGCGTCATCTACACCCCCGCGGACTTCGACCCGGCGCGCCGGTATCCCGTGGTGGACTACATCTACGCCGGCCCCTGGATCTCCGCCGTGCAGAAGGAGTACGCGCCCACGATCTCCATGCAGCGCATCGCCGCGTCGCTGGCGCAGATGGGGCTGGTGGTGGTGATGGTGGACGCGCGGGGAACGCCGGGGCGCAGCAAGGCGTTCCAGGACGCCACCTACGGCCGGGTGGGGCAGATGGAGATCGCGGACCACGTGGCCGCCCTGCGGCAGGCGGCGCAGTCGCGTCCGTGGATGGACCTGTCGCGCGCCGGGATCGCCGGGCACTCGTGGGGCGGCTACTTCGCGCTGCGGGGAATGCTGACGGCGCCGGAGTTCTTTCGCGCGGGCTACGCCGGCGCCCCCGGCGACCTGACGGAATCGGCCCTCATCAACGAGCCGCACATGGGGATGCCGGCGGAGAACCCGGAGGGGTACGCGCAGGGATCGAACATCCCGCTGGCCGCGCGCCTGGCCGGGCCGCTGAAGATCATGCACGGCACCAGCGACGTGAACGCGCCCCTCAGCACCACCATGCGGATGATCTCCGCGCTGATCGCCGCGGACCGGCCGTTCGACCTGCTGGTGATCCCCGGCGGGCCGCACAACCCGCCGGACGCGGCGGGCGGCCGGTACTACCGGCGGGACCTGCGGCGGTGGATGGCGATGCAACTGCTAGGGAACAGGGAACAGGGAACAGGGAATAGGGAATAGCCTGCAACGGCACGTGAGACCGGTTACGCGTAGACCGGACGCCCGCCGGCGTTCCACTCGCCGCGCATGGCGGGCGGGCGGCGGCGGGCCTTGAAAGTACATCTTTTGTGACACGATATTTCAGATGGCGCTTGCGGGGCGTGGATCCAGGCGGGACTCGCCAGCGCCCCCGTGCGGAGAACCCGTCCGCCCCATCGCCGGTGCGCCGGAGGGGTGGGACACTCCTTCAGCAACCTCCCGGAATCCCCCAGCGAAAGGAGCGACCGTGGCCGTACCTCGTCCGATCCTGGCCGTCCTCTTTGCCACGGCCGCGCTTGCGGCGTGCCGTGACGATCCGGCGCCGACCACCCCGGCTCCACGGGAGGGGGGACTGGCGCCGCTCCTGTCCTCTGCCCCGGGGGCCGTCGTGATCCCCGACCGCTACTTCGTCGTGTTCAGGGACGAGGTGGCAAATCCGGCCGCCCTGTCCGCCCGTCTGGCCGCCGCCCACCGCGGAACGCTGCACCACACCTACCAGCACGCGTTCAAGGGGTTCGCGGCCACGCTCTCCCCGGCAGCGGTCGCCGCGCTGCGGAGCGATCCACGGGTGGCGTACATCGAGCCGGACCACGAGATGCGCATCACCGCCACCCAGTACTACCCGCCCTGGGGGCTCGACCGCGTCGACCAGCGGTACCTGCCGCGGGATTCGATGTACACCTACGGCACCAGCGGCGACTCGGTGGACGTGTACGTGATCGACACCGGGATCCACCTGGCGCACCCGGAGTTCGGCGGGCGCGCGCGGCTCGGCTTCGACGCGTGCTACGGCGGGTGCAACGCCGGTGACCCCCAGGGGCATGGAACGCACGTGGCGGGGATCATCGGGGCGGCCACGTACGGCGTGGCCAAACGCGTGGACCTGATCGCCATCCGCGTCACCAGCAACAGCGGCGGGAGCACCGCGACGGTCGTGGCCAGGGGGGTCGACACCGTCACCGCCCGCAAGCGCGCCAGGCCCGGCCGCCCGGCGGTCGCCAACATCTCTCTGGGCGGCCCGGTCAGCGCCACCCTGGACACCGCGGTGGTGCGGTCGATCCGGGCCGGCGTCGTCTACACGATCGGAGCCGGGAACGATACGATCGGAACGGGGCTGAATGCGTGCGACGGATCGCCCGCCAGGGTGGACTCCGCGTTGACCGTCGCGGCCACCAACAGCAGGGACGGGCGGGTCGTCGAAAGCGTCTCCCGGGGCTTTCGGTGGAGCTCGAACTTTGGCCGCTGCGTGGACCTGTTCGCGCCCGGCGACTCCATCGTCTCGACCTGGAACGACGGAGGGGTGATGATGCAGGGCGGCACGTCCATGTCCGCCCCCTTCGTCGCCGGCCTCGCCGCGCGCTACATGGGCCTGTACCGCACCGCGCTGCCGGCCGAAGTCAACAGCTTCATCATCAGCAACGCCACGGCGGGGGTGGTCACCAACCCGGGCGCCGAGACACCGAACCGGCTGCTCTATACCACCTGGGGAGGAAAGCGGCGGGCGTGCTGCTCGTCGTTGCAGGCGGGGCTCTCCGGCGGATCCGTGCGCGATAGGGAGATGGGCCGCAGGGCTGGGGCGGGAGGCTGGCTGATGCTGCTCGTCGCCGTCGCCGCGGGTGCCGTTCAGCGCCGGCGCGGGGGTGCGCGCCAGGGGCCGGCGGTGCAGCCACGCTCCGGGCCGCGGTAGCGAGCCGTCCCCCACGACGGAGGCTCCGTTTCCCGGGGCGTCCGCCCGGCCCGCACGCGGGCCGAGCG
>DATAAG010000467.1:0-2209 GCA_036260235.1 Longimicrobium sp. | reverse complement strand
CTTCTCCGCCCAGCCGCGGGCTGGCTTCCGCGCGCGAGAGCAGGTCCGCGGTTGGGCCGGCAAGATCCTTCGGTCGGCGCCCTGAATCCGGCGTCAATGCTGGTTTAGCGCGGCGCCTCCCTCAGGAAGACAGGCGTGGTCGCGAGGAACGAGAACACCCAGCAAGATGCTCATGCGCTGCACTCACGCACTCTCACGCCGCCGCCCACTGCCACGCGCTCCCCTCGTGCAGCGAGGCGTAGACGGCGTCGCGCAGCTCGTTGGCCTCGGCGCTGGTGAGGGTGCGCACCAGGTCGCGGATGACGATGCGCACCAGCACGTTCTTCTGCCCCGGCCCCATGCCGATGCGCGCCCGCGCCGCGGCCGGCAGGCCGTCGTACGGGGTCTCGCTCAGCACCTGCACGCTTTCCAGGCTCTCCACGCGCGCACCCAGCGCCTGGCGCACGCGGTCGCCCAGCTCCTCAGGCGTGCAGGACGCATCGACCGCGATCGAGAGGTCGCGGCGGACGGGGGGCTGGGACGAGACGGGGCGGTACGGCTCCAGGTCCAGCATCTGCCCGGCGATGCGGGGATCGTCCGCGCGCAGCAGGCGGATGTCGTCCATCCCCTTCGCCAGCATCAGCAGCCGGTCCATCCCCAGCCCCATCGCCAGGCCGGACCAGGCCGACGAGGGCAGCCCCGCCTCGTCCAGGATGGCCGGGAGCGCCAGGCCGCACTCGCCCACCTCCACCCACTCGCCACCCGCGCACACCTCGATCTCGATGCCACCCGTCGTGTACGGGTGCGGGGATGGATTGCAGCGGTACTCGCGGCCGGGAAGCGCCGCATCCAGCACCGCCGCCACCATCTCGTGGAGCGCGTCCAGGCCCAGCCGGCCGTGCACGATGCGCCACAGGTCCATCTGGTGCGGCTCGCCGGTGTGCAGCCGGTCGATCTCGTCGCGGCGGTAGACCCGGCCGGGACACGCCAGCAGCACGTCGTCCGGCGGATCGGCGGCGACGTGCGCCAGGAGCGGCGGGATCATGGCGGAGGTCTGGGTGCGCAGCACGGTGGTCTCGCTCACGTAGCGCGTGTACCGCGCCTCGCGGGCGGCGCCGCCGGGCGGGTAGTGCAGGCGGTCGTAGTTGTGCTCCACGGGCACGGCGGGGTGCGCGCGATGCACGCGCAGTGCGCATCCCCAGCGCGCGCGCAGTGCGTCGTGAATGCGGCCGATCAGCAGCTGCATGGCGTGCGGCCCCTGCGCGGGGTCCGTCAGGTCGCGCAGCGTGACGGCGCGCAGGTAGGCGTCATGGGTCAGGATCACGGGGTTCATCGTTGCTCTCCGGGTCGTGGTCGGGTTCGGCGATGACGGACACGAAAAAGCCCCCCGGACCGCATCCGGGGGGCAGGCCCGCGGGCCGTGCCGGAGAGAACGTGAAGCCGCGGCCTAGCCGCGCGCGCAGCGCTCCCACACCCCGGACAGGGTCGGGGGGTGGATAAATCGGCGGGCGGCGGCGGTGGTCGGCATCGTCTGGCGGATGGTGGTGTGTTCGTACACATCCCTCTCCGAATATAGATGAAATCGAGGACCGCCCTCAAGCCTCCTGCGTGTCAGGATGCGGGCACGCGCGGGATCTCGCCGCTCCGACTGGCCACCAGGCGCGGACGGTAGATTCCTCATACCAGATCCGGAAAACACCTGTCATTCTGAGGGAGCGCCCGCGCCGAACCGACGGATGAGCACGGAGCCCGAGGCGCGACCGAAGAATCTCCCGCCCCTCGCGCCGAACCCGCCCCGGACATCGTCCGGGGGAACTCACCGTGCCCGCGAGATCCTGCCGCCCAGCGTACAGATTCTTCGGTCGGCGCGCATGCTCGTGAGCGGTCGGCAAGATCCGGGGGCGCCTCCCTGAATGGAAAGGTCGGGTGCGAGCCGCCGCGCCCCCTCCGGGCTCGCATGACTCGCCCACCTCCCCCAAAAACCCCTGGGGGAGGTTGATGGGACGAGAGATTCGTGCGAGACGTCTTTCGTCCTACAGGATCGGCGCAGCCGTTAAGGACTCAGAATGACAGGTGTTTTTCCGGATCTGGTATCAGCTCGACTTTATCCCTTTACGCTGCAAAGGCTAAGACGTCTGTGAAGAGTTCCAGCTGGCTTCGTGGAATCATCACGACATCTGCTTCATGCTGGGATGTTCGGTTGATTGTCGCAGGCCAGAGTCTGCGACGT
>DATAAG010000466.1:0-2843 GCA_036260235.1 Longimicrobium sp. | reverse complement strand
GTTCTCCGCCCGCAGCACCTGGGTGTAGGTGAGCTCCAGCTTCTTGGTGCCGCGGCCGGGAATGGGAAAGATGCGCGCCTGGAACAGGTTCTGGCCCGCGTACTCCAGCAGGCCGGGGTCGCGCACGCGGCGGACGATGTCCTCGTAGATCCGGCGCGCCTCCTCGCGGGGACGCACCTCGCCGGAAAGGCGCCGCTCGCCGTCCCAGATGGCGAAGTCGGTGATGGACGCGTCTTCCGGCAGGGGAAAGAAGTACGTCCCCTCCATCACCTGCGGGTGCGGGTTGCGAAAGACCTGCGTGACGTGCGTGGTGGCGACCTGCCCTTCGATGGTGGTCTCGAAGGTGACGGACTCCACGGGGAGCCCCGCGCCCTGGTCCGGCCGGCAGTCGCGGCATTCGCGGGGGACGATGATCCCCTGCGCGCGCAGGGCGGGCGTGGAACACCCCAGCGCCGCCAGCACGAGCGTAAGGGTACGAAGCGTCTTCATGCGTCCTCGTGGGATAAGGGGATCAACGAACGGCGGACCGTTGTACCTGTGCGGGCACGGCCGGTGTTCCGCGGTGCCCAACGCCGCCGCCCCCGCCGGTGTACCACGGGCAGACCTTCCGCCCCGCCACCCGGCCTGCCCTCCGATGGCCGTACGGTACCTGAACGCCTCAACGCGCCCTCTGCTGACCGCGATCGCGATCCTGGCCGGCCTTCTCGTCCTCGGCGCGATCCTCTCGGCCGCGCTCGACGGGGGATTCTCCGCCGGGGAGGACGCCTCCGCGGCGCGGTCCGCCTTCACGCGGAGGATGGACGTGCTTCCCACCATCGTCGTCACCGCGCCGGCCACTCCATAGGGTGCCGTGATCAGCGACGGAAAGCAACGGGCTTTCTCCTCCCGCCATCTCTCGCAGTCACTCATCCGTTAGGCCAGCGGCTCGGCGCATCCCCGAACCCTGAAACGAAACGCTCTCCGCCCAGGCCAGGAGCGCTGGCAGAGGAAAGAATGTCAACTCCGTTAACTCTGCTGACTCCGTGTGAGACCATTCCCTTTCAGGAAAACGGTAGATGGAATTGCAGAGAAGGAGCGGGATCCCTCCGCCAGCGCAGACACAAAAAGTACCAACTTCTCCAGGGCAGGTGTACAAAGTAAACGCGGCGGCGTAGATTCTGCTGTGCCCGTGGGCAGCCCGACCGTTCGCAGTGTGGACGGTCGGAAAACCAGCAGAATCACCGGAGGTGGACAGGTGAAGCGAGAGCCGCTGGATTCATCGAGCCTGAGGAGCGCGGGGTACGACCCCGCCGCGCACGTGCTGGAGGTGGAGTTCCGCAACGGGGGCGTCTACCAGTACCTGGAGGTGCCCGACGAGGAGTTCGAGGAGTTCATCGCCGCGCCCAGCAAGGGCCGGTACCTGAACAGTGAGATCAAGTCCCGCTACCCCTCGCGCAGGCTGCAGCCGCCGCAGCGCCGGCACTGACGCAGATTCGCCCCCCAGGCTCCTTCTGCCACGTCCCGCGGCGCGGACGCTCTTGTCCGCCGCCGCGGGATTCCGTTATCTTGTTTGCCTTCCCACACATCCGTGGAACTGCAGGCCGCCCTCGCAGTCCGGGGCATCTTCTCCGTGTCCATGAGCAGACCGAGCACACGCACCTGGCGGCACGATCCGCCCACCCTGGTCATCGCGCTGATCGCGGCGGTGGTGCTGGGGCTGGGCTCCGTCGCGGCGTTCGCGGAGCCACAGGACGGGCTGCCGGCGGAGGGGCTGGCCACGCTCCCGCCGGCGCGCGCCGTCCCGGCCTCGCTGGACACCCTGCTCATCGGCGGGTACGCGCGCGGCACCTTTCGCGAGGCGCTGGACATGATCGCCAGCGACCTGTCGGCGATGGAGCGCGAGATGGTGGGCCGCCACCTGGACAAGATCTACGAGGGGATCCTCCCCGGCGAGGCGCTGCGGGGCGGCGGACGGCTCAAGGTGGCGTACGAGCGGGTGCGGGGGCCGGACGGCCGGCCGCGCTCCATCCAGGTGCTGGCCGCGCAGGCGGCGGTGGGCGGCGCGCTGCACACCATGTTCTTCTACGAGCACGGTGACACGCCTGGCTACTACGACGACGCCGGGCAGTCGCTGGACCCGAAGGCGTGGACGGGCCCGCTGGAGGTGATGCGGGTGACCTCCGGCTTCCGGATGGACCGCATGCATCCCATCCTGCGCCGGGTGATGCCGCACAACGGCATCGACTACGCGGCGGCGTACGGAACGCCGGTGCGCGCCACGGCGGACGGCAGCGTGTCGTACGCGGCGGCCAAGGGCGGGTACGGCAACCTGGTGGAGGTGCAGCACCCCAACGGCTACGCCACCCGCTACGCCCACCTGTCGCGCATCGCCGTCACCGAGCACCAGCCCGTGCGCCAGGGCGACGTGATCGGCTACGTGGGCTCCACCGGGCTGTCCACGGGGCCGCACCTGCACTACGAGGTGCGCCGCAAGGGCCAGCCGGTGGACCCCGCCCTGGCCATGGCGTACCAGCAGGTGAGCGCGTCGGTGGGGTACGACCTGGCCTGGCGCAACGAGCGCCGCGCCCTGCAGCGTCTGCTCGCCCGCACCCCCACCGTCGTCCGCGTCGCGCAGCCGCTCTGAGCGAGCGCGCTCCGCGCCTGAGCGGCTGAAGCCGCCGCTAGAACGGCCACAAGCCCCGTCTCTGCGCCGCTGACGCGTCGCCGAACGGGGCTTCAACTGCTCCGGCATGAGAGAGCCACACAGCCCTGCAATCCGCGAAAGGGCCGACGTCCCTGGTGTCGGCGAAGGCGGACAGCGTGTAGTTGTTGCGGCGACTTCAGTCGCTGTCGCGGGTCTGCAC
>DATAAG010000465.1:0-15153 GCA_036260235.1 Longimicrobium sp. | reverse complement strand
GCCGCCGCGGCCCCGATCCCGGGGAGGAGCTCCAGCTCGCGCCGGGGGGCGCGGAAGACGCGCTCCGCCGAGCCGTAGCGGCCGATCAGCGCCGCGAGCCGCTGCGGGCCGACCCCCGGGACGAGGGCGAGGCGGAGGAGCGGCTCCAGCGCGGCCGGGGCGAGGGGCATCGGCGCCTCACGGCTCCCAGGGCTCGGACGGCTCCTCCACCTCCGCCGCCGTGATCGCCGCCGCCTGCGCCCAGAGGGCCTCCAGCAGCGGGTCCAGTCCCCGCCGCGCCACGGACGAGATGAGGAACTGGCCCCACGCGCCGGGCGCCTCCACCCGTGGCGCAGGCCACTCAGGGGGCAGCAGGTCCGCCTTGGTGAAGACCACGCAGTGCGGCTTGGCCGCGAGCTCCGCCGAGTAGCGGCGCAGCTCGTCCATCAGCCTGTCGTACTCCGCCTGGGGCTCCAGCGCGTCGGCCGGAATCATGAGCGCAAGCGTGCGGGTCCGCTCGATGTGGCGCAGGAACTGGTGGCCCAGCCCCTTCCCCTCGTGCGCCCCCTCGATGATCCCGGGGATGTCGGCCATCACGAACGAGCGGCTGCCGGAGAGCTGCACCACGCCCAGGTTGGGCGTGAGCGTGGTGAACGGGTAGTCCGCCACCCGCGGCGTCGCCGCGGATACGGCGGAGAGCAGCGTGCTCTTCCCCGCGTTCGGCTCGCCGACCAGGCCCACGTCGGCGATCAGCTTGAGCTCCAGCGCGATCCGCCGCTCTTCGCCCGGCTCGCCGGGGTCCGCGCGGCGGGGGGCCTGGTTCGTGGCTGTCGCAAAGCGAGCGTTTCCCCAGCCGCCCTTGCCGCCTCGCGCCACCACCAGCTCGTCGCCGTCGCGCAGCAGCTCGCCCAGCGTCTCCTCCGTCTCCGCGTCGCGCACCACGGTGCCGGGGGGGACGCGCAGCACCAGGTCGTCGCCGCTGCGGCCGGTGGAGTTCTGGCCGAAGCCCTTGGCCCCGTTCTCGGCCCTGTAGTGCTGGCGGTAGCGGTAGTCCATCAGCGTGGTGAGCTGCGCGTCGGCGCGCAGGATGACGTCCGCGCCCCTGCCGCCGTCGCCGCCGTCGGGGCCGCCGCGCGGCGTCATGGACTCGCGCCGGAACGACGACGCGCCCGGCCCGCCGTCCCCCGCCTTCACGTTGATTTCCGCGTAATCCAGGAACACCGCTCCCCCTCCCCCTCCGGCTTCGAATATTTCGTCACGGATACACAGCTGCGCGGCGACGGGATGGTGCACTTCACCTGACATCCTGCCGCCCGCGGCGGGGCCCCTCCCCCCGGCCCCCTCCCCGCCCGTTCCTCGCGGAGAGGGGGAGAACTACGTTGCGGAGGGGAATCTGCCAGGCCCCACCCGTTCATTCCATCACTCCCTCACCTTTCCGCGGATCTCCCCCCAGAGCGCCCGCACCCCCGCCGCCTCGTCCGGCTCCAGGAACCCGCAGGCGATCTCGACGGCCGCGTCCACCTCCTCCACCGTCGCGCCGGCGTTGAGCGATCCGCGCAGGTGCGAGTGCAGCTGCCGGGGCACGTTCCACACCGCCAGCAGCGCCGCGATGCACAGCTCGCGCGTCTTCAGGTCCAGCCCCGGCCGCCCGATCACGCGCCCGTAGCCGCCAGCGAGCATCCACCCCTCGAAGTCCGGGTGCAGCGCGCGGACGTTCTGGCGCAGCTTGTCGTAGTTGGCGCCGTAGACCGCCGCGCACACCTGCTCGCCGCGCGCCTCCCACTCCGCCGCGTCCTCCCCCAGCAGCGGGGAGGCGCGGCGGCCGCTCACCTCGCGCCAGACGGCCAGCGCGTTCAGCGCATCGGGAAAGCCGACGAAGAGGTGCGACTGCAGCAGCACCTCCTCCACCGCGCGCGGGTCCGCCTCGTCGCGCGCCACCTCCAGCTCCGCGCGGATGGCCGCCGCGTGGCGCGTCCCCAGCGCCGCCGCCACCCGCAGCAGCGCCGCCCGCCCCGTGTCAGTCATCCGCAGAAGATCGCAGGCCCGTTCACTCCATCACTCCATCACTCCATCACTCCGTCGCCGCCTGCAGCCGGATCGCCGGCCGAACCTCGCCCGTCACCTCGCCGCGCGTGTTGGCGACCTCGTGAAAGACGTAGGAGTGCAGCGCCCCGAAGTCGTCCTCGGAGATCAGGTCCAGCTCCCGCAGCACGCCCGCGACCGCCGGCGCCACCGCGCGCGCGCTCCCGTCCTCCACCTTGAGGGCGATCCCCAGCTCCGCGCCGGGCACGCCCACGCAGTAGACGCCCTCCGCGCCGTTCTTGGCAAAGATCCGCCCCTCCGTCACCCGCGCCAGGTCGGTGCAGATGCGCCCCTCGCCCGCCACCATCTCCGGGTGCGCCGCCATCGCCTCCACCACCGTGGCCGGCCCGTGCTCCCCCCGGCGCGCCGCGGCGGCCAGGCCGGCGTACGCCAGCGCCATGTGCCGCAGCGGCAGCGCGTAGCACACCACGCCGCAGCCGTCCACGCCCAGGCCGATGGCCTCCGGCGGCACCTGCGTCCAGCGCGCCACCTCCGTCAGCAGCCGCGCCTGCACCGGGTGCTCCACGCGGTGGTAGCCTTCCAGGTCCCACCCGCGCGCCCGGGCGATGGCCATCATCCCCGCGTGCTTGCCGGAGCAGTTGTTGTGCAGCCGCACCGGCTCCAGCCCCTGCTCCTGCAGCTCGCGGCGCGTCTCCTCGTCGAAGGGCGCGTGGGGGCCGCAGGCCATCGCCTCCGCCGTCACGCCGATCTTCTCCAGCAGCGACTCCGCCACGCGCACGTGGGCCTCCGTGCCGGAGTGAGAGCCGCAGCACAGCGCCAGCTCGCACGGCGTGATGCCGAACCGGTCGAACGCCCCGTCGTCCACGATCGGCAGCGCCTGCACCGGCTTGGCCGCCGAGCGCCAGAACGTTACGTGATCCGGCTCGCCGGAGAAGGCGCGCAGCGTCCCGTCCGCATCCACCACCGCCACGTGCACCCGGTGCCGCGACTCCACCACCGCGCCGCGCGTCACCTCCACCACGCTTTCCAGGTCGGCCATCGTCGTCGTCGTCCGCAGGCTTGGATTATGAACCGCTCTCGAAAAGACGGATCCGGGCGTGCCCTTCCGCTGCGCTCCGGGTTCCCGGTCCTGCGCGCGCATCCCTCACGCGAACCGCGTCCGGACCGCGAGTCCCGCGCGGGGGACCCTCACCCCCCGGCCCCCTCTCCCGCACGGCACCCGCCCGCGCCCGCACGAGGCGCCGCGCGCGTGCGGGAAAGGGGGAGGAGTGCGCGGCGGGGCGCCGCTCCCGCACTCCCGCACTCCCGCACTCCCGCACTCACGCACTCACGCACTCACGCACTCACGCACTCACGCACTCACGCACTCACGCACTCACGCACTCAGAGGTTCTCGGTCAGCAGGCGCAGCGCCAGCACGGTGAACAGCGCGGCGAACACCCGGGCCAGCGTGCGCGGGTTCATCCGCCGGTTCAGCTCCGCGCCCCACGCCACCGAAAGCACCGTGCCGGCCGTCAGCACCAGCGCCGGGACGAAGT
This sequence comes from Longimicrobium sp., assembly GCA_036260235.1. Classification (GTDB taxonomy): domain Bacteria; phylum Gemmatimonadota; class Gemmatimonadetes; order Longimicrobiales; family Longimicrobiaceae; genus Longimicrobium. Next base: position 11,593 of record DATAAG010000465.1, on the reverse strand, counting down.
CCACGTACCCCAGGCTGAACCCCGGCCGCACCGGCGCGGGGGGCGCGGCCAGCATGTACGCCAGCGCCCCGCCCAGGCTGGTGAGGGTGATGATCGCCAGGGAGGTGGCGGCCACGCGCCGCAGGTCGATCCCCACCACCTGCATCATCAGGGGGATGGAGACCAGCCCGCCGCCCACGCCCAGCAGGGCGGAGAAGAACCCCACCGCCGCCCCCACCCCCAGCGTCACCGGCAGCGACAGCCGCAGCGGACGCTCGCCCTCGCCCCCGTCCGGGCGCGGCTTCGGCGGACGGACGACGTGGGCCGCGTTCCACAGGAGGAAGAAGGCGAAGGCGATCCGCAGCCAGCGCGGGTCCACCCCCACCGCGAAGCGCGTGGCCAGCACCGCCGCCGCGGCCGCCGCCGCGCCGATCGGCCACACCGCCCGCCACACCACCAGCCCGCGCCGGTGGTAGGCCCACGCCCCGCGCACCGAGGTGGGAAGGATGACGAACAGGCTGGTCGCGTGCGCCGCCACCGTCGCCACGTCGGCGGGCGGGGCCACGCCCGACCAGCCGGGACGGCCATAAAAGAAGTAGAGGAAGGGCACCATCAGCACCCCTCCTCCAACGCCCACCAGCCCCGAGAGGAGGCCGGCGAGCAGACCAACGACGAATACGGCGACGCCCGAGGCAGCGCCCATCAGCGCCGGCTGGCCGTCCCCTGCGCCGCAGGCTGCTGCACCGAGCGGATGAGCGCCTGCGTGTCGGGCGCCTGCTGCAGCAGGCGGACGGCCTCCTGCAGCACCCGGTCCGTGGCGTCGTCGCGGCGCGAAGCCACCGCCTGGCCGAACTTGCTCTGCGCGATCTGCTCGATGAGCTGCGCGTCGATGAAGCGCTGGGCGCCCTGGAACTGCTCCCAGGTGACCTCCACTCCGTTGGCCCGCAGCCGGTCGAAGAACTCGCGGCGCATCTGCGGCGTCACCTGGAAGTCCTCGCGCAGCTCGGGGTGGGCGCGCTCATAGGCGACGGCGTAGCTGAACAGCGCGTCCTGGAACTTCGCGGCCTGGCGCGACGCCGCGCGGTAGAACTCGCGCTCCTGCGCCGTCGCGGTGTCCTGGCGCACCACCAGGTCCGGGACGATGCCGCCGCCGCCGTACACCACGCGGCCGCTGGCCGTGCGGTACGGCACGCGCCGGGCGGTGTCCTGCGTCACGGGGGTGCCGTCCGCGCCCAGCGGGTCGGGATCCTCCTCCACCGCGGCCTCCTGCCCCGGGCGGGCGTCCTTCTGGATGGAGCGGCCCACCGGCGTGTACCACTTGGCCGTGGTCATCTTCAGGTAGTTCTGCCCCGAGAGCGGAAAGAGCGACTGCACCGACCCCTTGCCGTACGTGGTGGTTCCCAGCACCACCGCGCGGTCGTGGTCCTGCAGCGCGCCGGCCACGATCTCCGCCGCGCTGGCGCTGTAGCCGTCCACCAGCACCGCCACCTTGAGCCCCTCGTAGCTCTCCGGCGTCATGGCCCGGTACGTCTCGCTCTCCCGCGGGTTGCGGGCGCGGGTCTCCACCACCGCCTGGCCGCGGGTCAGGAAGAGGTCGGAGACGCCCACCCCCTGGTCCAGCAGCCCGCCCGGGTTGCCGCGCAGGTCCAGCACCAGCGAGCGGGCGCCCTCGCCGCGCAGCTTCTCGATGGCCGCCTGCAGCTCCTGGGTGCTGCTCTCGCTGAAGACGATCAGGTTCACGTACCCCACCCCCGGCGCCGCCATGTAGGCGGAGGGCACCGAACGGACGTGGATCTCCTCGCGGTTGATGCTGAAGGTGATGGGCTGGTCCACCCCCACGCGCTGGATCTTCAGCTGCACCGGAGTGCCCTTCGGGCCGCGGAGCTCCTTGACCGCGTCGTCCTCCGTCCACCCCTCGGCGCTCTTGCCGTTGATCTCCAGAAAGCGGTCGCCCACCCGCATTCCCGCGCGCTCCGCGGGGGTCTCGGGAAGGATGCTGACGGCGGTGACCCAGCCGTCGCGCGAGGAGATCTGGATCCCCAGCCCGCCGTACTCGCCGCTGGTCTGCCGGTGCAGGTCCTCGTACTGCTCGCGCGTCATGAAGGTGGTGTGGGGGTCGCCCAGCTCGGTCAGCAGCCCCTCCACCGCCTTCTGGTAGAGCGAGTCGTCGGACTGCGGCTCCACGTACCGTGCCCGCACGTGCTCGAACACCTCGTTGAAGAGCCGCGCGCGCCCGAAGACGCTCTGCTGGCCGCCCACGTCCTGCTGCAGCAGCCAGCCGCCCGAGACCAGGGCGACGCCGGCCACCAGCGCGGGCGCGACGACGGTACGGTTGAGCTTCATCGAACCTCCGGAGACCACCTGCCTGGGGAAACGGGCGCCGCGCATCCGCGCGGGACACCCTCTTATCGGCTGATAAACCCCGCTGCCGCAAAAGTTTCTGGAAACCGGGCGGCCAGCGCCTCCCTCACCCGCCGCTGCACCTGCTCCGGCGGCCCGTCCGCGTCCACCCGCAGAATCCCGGCCACCCGGGCGGCATGCTCCCGGTACGCGGCGGCCACCCTGCGGTGAAAGGCCACGTCCTCCCGCTCCAGCCGGTCGGCGGACTTGCCGGCCGCGCGCTGCCGCCCTGCCCCCACCTCGGCGTCCACGTCCAGCAGCACCGTGGCGTGCGGCGTGACGCCGCCGGTGGCGAAGCGGTTGCAGGCGGCCACCTCGTCCAGCGGCAGCCCGCGCCCGGCCCCCTGGTACGCCAGGGTGGAGAGCTCGAAGCGGTCCGCGATCACCACCTTTCCCGCGGCCACGCCGGGGACCACCACCTGCTCCACGAAGGCCGCGCGGGCCGCCAGCATCAGGAAGAGCTCGCTCCGCGCGGGGACGTTCAGCGCGACCTCGTCCAGCACCGTCCGGCGCACCCGCTCGCCCAGGGGCGTGGAGCCGGGCTCGCGCGCCACCACCACGTCCACGCGCTGCCCGCGCAGCCACTCCGCCAGCAGCGCCACCTGGGTCGTCTTGCCGCTCCCCTCCACCCCCTCGAAGGCAAGGAACAGGCCGGACTTACGCTCACCGGGCGGCGCGTCTTCCATCAGCTGCGGCAGTGTGATGAGCGGATCGGAGGGGTGGACCGGGCGTGGACGTCACGAGGAATCTATGCGATCGCGCGTCCGACGAAAGAAGGCCTCGTACCGAGTCCGCAAAAACACTTCATGTCACGCAGAGCAGCAGAGCAGCAGAGGGCTCGTACTGCTGCTCTGCTGCTCTGCGTGCAACTTCTTTTGCCGGCTCCGGGATCACGCGGGGTCGGCAGAGTCGGGACACCTCGAACCCTGCCGACTATGCCGACTCCGCGTGAGGCCCGGTCTTTTCAGCGGCCCAGGAGCGACAGGGAGAGGGAGACGCGCCAGAACGACTCCTCCAGCCCCACCGCGTCGCCGCCGCGCACGCCGCGCTCGCCGGAAAGGTCCAGCGTGGCCGCGCCGCCGCCGAACACCATCCCCAGCCCCGCCGTCAGCGCCCGCTCGTCCGGGAACTCGCCGTCCTCCGTCCAGCGGAAGGGAAGCCGGGCGAAGCGTCCCCCCAGGCGCAGGGGAAGGGGGCGGCCCAGGAAGCGCATCCCCTCGTACTCCACGCCGCCGGCCACCTGCATGGCGTCGCGGGCGCCGCCGGAGGCGGCCAGGTCCTCGTCCGCGGCGGACCACCCCGCCCAGCGGCCGGAGACCGCCACCAGCGCCTGCTGCGCAATGCGGGCGCTGCCGCCCACGTCCACCTGCACGGGGAGCGTGTACTCCCGGTCCACCACCCCGGAGTCCCGCGCCGCCGCCTTCAGCGTGCCGCCCCCGCTGACCGCGGCGGCCAGGCTGAAGGCGTCGCCGCGCCAGCGCGCGCCGGCGCCGAAGCCCAGCCCCCGCCACTCGTACGTGGTCGCCGTCACGCTGGGGGAAAAGCCGGAGCCGGGAAAGACGCGGAAGATGGTGTCGGCCGCCACGCCGCTGTAGATGTCCATCGCCACCCCCACGTCCAGCCGCGGAAGCAGGTGGTACCCCGCCCCGGCACGCAGGCGGGCCACGCCGCCGCTGGAGCGGAAGCGGTCCACGATGGCGGTGCGCGACCCGCTGATGTCGAGGCTGTCCTCGCGGGTCACGGCCCAGTTCTGGTCCAGCACCGCCCCGTAGCCCAGCATTCCCACGAAGCGCTCGCCGATGGGGAAGGCCGCCTGCACCACGGGAAAGCGCGCCGTGCTGAAGTCGTCGGAATCCTCCCCTTCGCCGGCGACGTTGTCGGACTGGAAGGTGACGGAGAGCCCCGCCACCGCCAGCCCCACCGCCCCGGCGGGGTTCACCAGCGACATCGCCGGGTCCGGCAGCCCCAGCGAGATGCCGCCCAGGCCCCGGGCGCGGGCGTCCACCGGTTCCAGCGGAAGGCCCAGCCCCCGCGCGGAGAGCAGCGACTGCGCGTGGGCGGAGCCGGCGGAGAGCAGGGAGAGCGCCGCGGCGGCGCCCAGGGTGCGAGCGATGGTCATGGCAGCGGGCGGCGCGCGCGAAGCGTGTAGATGATGCGCAGTCGGGGCGCGGGGTCGAAGAACGCCGCGCCGAAGGTGGGCGGCGCGTCGATCTGCGGAAGCTCGCTCACCAGCGCGAAGGTGCGCGGGATGGAGTCGTTGGCCGCCAGCGTCGCGGTGAGCGAGGTGACGGGGAGCACCACCACCGTGTCACCCGGCGCGAAGGTGATGTCGCGGTCCAGGCTGGTCTGTCCCAGCGGCGCCACCCGCCCCAGCTCCGGCTCCTCCACCAGCCGCAGCGCGATGGGCACGCTGTTCAGCGCGCCGAAGCCCGAGGGGACCGTGGTTGGTCGCAGCAGGATGGCCACCTGGTTCAGCTGCACCTCGCTGAGCGGCACCTCACCGCACGTTTCGCCCTCCGCGCAGCCGGGCACCGTCTGCTCCAGGTCCAGCTCCAGCAGCGTGCGCGCGGAGCGGATGCCGCCCACCGCGAAGGTGCCCATCGGCGCGTCCGGCTGCTCCGGGGTGTAGACCGTGGTGCGGAAGGGCCCCGTCCGCACGGTGACGATGATGGTGGTGTCGGGGCTGGCGCTGTCCGGCCGGATCGCCGCGCGCAGCAGCACGTCCGCCACGTCGATGCGCTTGCCCGTCTCGGCGATGGTGAGGACGATGCCGTTGCTGGTGCTGTCCGCCAGGCGCTCGACGGCCGCGCCGGGAATGGTGATCACCAGCGAGTCGGCGTCCGCGTCCGTCAGCGTCTGCTGGGCGATCAGCGCGCCGCGGGTGCCGCCGGGCTCCGTCCACGGCGTCCGGTCGCCGGCGGTGTCCACCGCCATCGTCCAGGTGGCGCTGAACGCGTCCCACCGCTGCACGGCCTCCCACACCTGCACGGTGAGCGGCACGCCGGCCACCGCCGCGCTGTCCACGCCCAGCACCAGCCGGCTGTCGACGTAGGTGAAGAAGCTGTCCTGCCGGGTGGCGCCGTTGCGCACGTACGACACGTTGATCGGAAAGCCGGTGAAGCGGGCCAGGGCGTGGGCGCTCAGCGCGCCCTCGTACTGGTTGGCCAGCACCACGTACGGCGCGTCGACGGCGCTGGTGTACCCGCTGAAGGAGCCCAGCGATCGGATGAACTCCGACGCGGGGATGATCACCTCGCGGGTGATCGGAATGCTCCCCGGCGGGAACTGGTCCTCGCCCGAAAGGGTGGGCGTCTCGTCCGCGCAGGCGCCCGCGGCGAGCGCCAGCGCGGCGAGCAGGCCGGAGAAAAGGAAGCGGCGTTGCATCCGGTGCAAAAAAGAACGGGTCATGCTCGTCACCCGGGCGCCGGAGCGCCCGCAAAATCGCGGCGGCCGGGCCGTGCCAGCCGGCCACTGCCGCCGCGGGGTCGTCTTGTTACGCGGCGCCGGGCGCCCGCGTTCCGTCCACGTACAGGCGGGGGAGCCGGGGCGAGAGCCCGGTGAGGATCTCGTACGAGATGGTGCCCACGCGGGCGGCCACGTCGTCCACCGTGATCTCCTCCCTCCCGTCCCGGCCGATCAGGGTGGCCGCGTCGCCCGCGGCCGCCTCCGGGACCTCCGTCAGGTCCACCACCGTCACGTCCATCGAGATGCGGCCGATGACGGGCACCCGGCGCCCCCGCACCAGCGCCTGGCCTCCACCGGGCGAGAGCGCGCGGGGAAGGCCGTCGCCGTAGCCGATGGAGAGCGTTCCCCACCGCTCCGGCCGCCGGGCCGTGTAGGTGGCGCCGTAGCCGCAGCTCCACCCGGCGGGCACTTCCTTCACCAGCGCGATCCGCGCGCGGACGGAGGCCACCGGCTCCGGCCGCGCGCCCGGGCCCGCGGCGCCGCCGTAGAGAAAGATCCCCGGGCGGACCACGTCGCCGCCGTAGCCGTGGCGGCGCAGGGCGGCGGCGCTGTTGGCGCTGTGCATCACCCGGCGGACGGTGCCGGCCCGCGGGGGCGGCAGGGCGTCCAGGGCGTCCAGAAAGCGCCGCTGCTGCTCGTCCGTGGGCGCCAGGTCCGGCTCGTCCGCGGAGTGGAAGTGCGTGAAACACCCCTCCCACTCCAAAAGGTCCGCCGCGGCGGCATCCACCGCGCGGCCCCACTCCGCCGCGCGGTCGTGGGGAAAGCCGGCGCGCCCCATCCCGGTGTCGATCTCCGCGTGGAACGCCAGCCGCCGCCCCGCGCCGCGGGCGGCTTCCGCCCACCTTCGCACCGAGTCGACGTCCGAGAGGGCGAGCGTGAGACGGGCGCGGGCGGCGCGGGGAAGCTCGTCCGGCGGCGGGGGGGCAAAGACGACGACGCGCCCCGTCCACCCCAGGGCGCGCAGCTCCTCCCCCTCGGCCACCGCGGCCACGCCGATGGCGAACAGCTCGTCCGCGGCGAGCTCGGCGCGCACCATCCGCAGCACGGCCTGCACGCCGAGCCCGTAGGCGTTGGCCTTGAGCATGGGGACCACGGACGCGGCCGGCCCCGCGGCGTCCCTGACGCGCCGCAGGTTGCGCCGCAGCGCCCCCTCGTCCACCTCTACCCAGGCCCGGGAAACCCCCGTTGACGGAGCAGACACAAACCGAGTATTCTAGGCCAACCGTGAGTGGATCGCAAGCCGAAACCGTCCCTGCCGGCCCCGACGGCGGCGTACTGGACCGCGCGCTGGCGCTGGTCGAGTTCCTGCGCGCCCACTGCCCGTGGGACGCCGCGCAGACCCCCGCCTCGCTCACCCGCTACCTGCTGGAGGAGGCGCACGAGGTCGCGGGCGCCATCGCCGGCGGCGACGCGGCGGCGCTGCGGGGGGAGCTGGGCGACCTGCTGCTGAACGTGGCCTTCCAGATCGTGATCGGGGAGGAGACGGGCAGCTTCAGCCGCGAAGAAGTGGTCGCCGGGCTGGAGCAAAAGATGCGCCGCAGGCACCCGCACCTGTACGGGCTGGGCCAGGCGGAGCCGTGGGACGACATCAAGGCCCGCGAGCGCGCGGAACGGCCGCACGACAGCCTGCTGGACGAGGTGCCGGCGGGGCTGGACCCGCTGCTGCGGGCCTTTCGCGTGCAGGACCGGGTGGCCAGGGTGGGGTTCGACTGGCCGGACCCGCGCGGCGCGTGGGACAAGGTGCGCGAGGAGACGGAGGAGATCGGCCGCGAGCTGGACCACGCGGACCCCGACCGGCTGGAGGACGAGGTGGGGGACCTGCTCTTCGCGGCGGTGAACCTGGCGCGGCTGGCGAAGGTCCATCCCAGCGCGGCGCTGGCGCGGGCGAACGCCAAGTTCGACCGCCGCTTTCGCGCGCTCGAAGCGCTGGCGGCCGAGCGCGGCGTGGTCCTGGGCCGGGCGGGGCTGGAGGAGCTGGACGTCCTGTGGGACGAGGTGAAGCGCAGGGAGCGCGCGGCCCCGGCCGCGCCGGGGGCGCCGTGACGCGATTCCTGCATCAGCCGCCATCCGCCCCGCCGGAGCCGGCGCGCACTCCCCTTTCTTCTTCCTACGGCCGGGACGGATGAGCCTCAGGAAACGAATCGTCCTGACGCTGGTGGGGATCACCGTCATCCTGGCCATCCCCGCCGCCTACGGTCTGGTGGCGCTCAACCAGCTGCACCAGATCGCCCACACCTTCCAGGCACGGGACGCCGAGGCGCTGCTGGCGCTGGGCCGCATGCAGCAGGCGGTGGTGCGGGTGGACGATTCGCGCCTTCGGTACGCCGCGCTCATCGCCATCGGCGAACCCGGCGACACGACCGACCTGCGCATGCGGGGCGACAGCGCGGCGAGCCAGGTGACGGAGGCGCTCGGGCGGCTGGCCAGGGAAGGCTACGCGCCCTCCACCCGTCGCGCGTCCACGCTCTGGGACTCCATCCAGCGCGACGTGCGGCTGGAGCGCGCGCTGCTGAACGCCGGACAGCGTGACAGCGCGGCGGCGGTGGGCACTCGCCTGAGGCCGGCGTTCGCGAGGATGGACCAGGCCCTGGACCCCATCGCCAGCGCCATCGAGCAGCGTGGCGCGGCGGACGTGGAGCGCGCGGAGCTCGTCGCGCGCCGGGCGGAGACGACCACGCTCACCGCGCTGGCCCTGGCGCTGGCGGCGACGATCATCATCGGGGCGCTGCTGACGCGGACGCTGCTGCGGCCCATCGGCGAGCTGCGGCGCGGGATGGCGACGGTGGCGCAGGGCGACTTCGAGCCGGACGTGCGCGTCCCCGACGAGCGCACGGACGAGCTGGGCGACCTGGCGCGCTCGTTCGAGACCATGACGGAGCAGCTGCGCGAGCTGGACCGGCTGAAGGCGGAGTTCGTCTCGGTGGCCAGCCACGAGATCAAGACGCCGCTGAGCGTGATCCGCGGCTACGTGACGCTGCTGGCGGACGGCATCTACGGCGAGGTGAACGAGCAGCAGCACAGGACGCTGGAGGCGGTGAGCGCGCAGACGGACCGGCTGGCCAGGCTGGTGCACCGGCTGCTGGACGTGAGCCGCTTCGAGGCGGGGGGCGCGCGGCTGGAGCTGCGGGAGATCGACCTGCGCGCCTTCTTCGACGACCTGACGGCGGACTTCCGGGTGCTGGCGGTGCAGAACGGCATCGAGTTCCCCGTGCGGCTGGCGGACGACCTGCCGCCCACCATCGTGGGCGACGAGGACCGGCTGAGCGAGGTGCTGGGGAACCTGCTCTCCAACGCCTTCAAGTTCACCGAGGCGGGCGGCACCATCCGGGTGGAGGCGGCGCGGTACGACGGCGGCATCCAGGTGGAGGTGGAGGACACGGGGGTGGGGATCGCGGCGGACAAGCTGCCGCGCATCTTCGAGAAGTTCTACCAGGTGGAGAACGACGCCCAGCCGCGGTCGGTGGGGTCGGGGCTGGGGCTGGCGATCGCGCGAGAGATCGTGGAGGCCCACGGGGGCACGATCGGTGCAGAAAGCCAGGAGGGCAAAGGGACGCGCTTTCGTGTGTTCCTTCCTGAACGGCCGCCCGCCCAGGAGCGGTCCTGACGCCCGAGTCAGCCGCCGGATGAAGACCGCGATCTCGCTGTTCCTTGCCGCGCTGCTTTCCGCGTGCGCGGTGTTCGCACCCGAAAACCTTGGCCCCGACGCCGCCCGCCGCGACGACCTGTGGCGCCAGGGGCACGCCGCCATGCAGCGCGACTCGTTCCGCATCGCCATGGCGGCGTTCCAGCGCCTGGCGGCGGAGCACCCGCGCAGCGAGGAGGGGCGCGAGGCGCGATTCTACCTGGGCACGCTGTACCTGGAGCCGGCCAACCCGGCGTACGACGCGGGGCTGGCCACGCAGAACCTGGAGCAGTACCTGGCGCTGGACACCTCCGGCGGCCGCATCACGCGGCGCCCGGAGGCGGAGACGCTGCTGGGGCTCTCCCGCCAGCTGGCGCTCCCCTGCGAGCAGCGGGCGGGGAGCCTGCGCTGCGACCCGCAGGTGATCGCGCGCTCCGACACCACGGTGGTGGTGCGCCCGGGCGGCGGCGACCAGAGCGCGGAGGTGAGCCGCCTGCGCCGCGAGCTGGCCGAGCGCGACGCGACCATCCGCGAGCTGCGCGAGGAGCTGCAGCGGATCCGGAACACGCTGGCGCCGCGGCCGGAGTGACGAAGTGCGTTAGTGCGTTAGTGCGTTAGTGCGTAGTTGAAGCCCGGTTCGGCGAGCGCAAGCGAGCCGAGAACGGGCTTCTGGCATTTCCAGCCGCGGGCTTTAGCCCGTGGCGACGGAGGCCGATTTTCGTCGCGTGCCGCCGGGACACCACGGGTTGAAACCCATAGTTGTCGAAAGTCAGGTTTGCGGGGCTGGTTCGGGGACGCCGAAAGCGGTCCGGAGGGCCTTCTCGACCCAGCCGCGCAGATCATGGGCGAACCAGGCGCGCACTGATCGCCACCCACGATCGATCCCGGTAAGCCGCTTGTACCAGATCAGCAGCAGTGCGGCGATCAGGGACATGTAAACCATTATCCGGATGCCGTTTTCGCTGCGGCTGGTCAGGTGTGCGTAGCCGAGGTACTGCTTCAAAAACTTGAAGAGCACCTCGATTTCCCAACGTTGCCGGTACACCTCGGCCACTTCCGCCCACGTGAAGGGGCCGGCGCCTTCGCCATCGGCTCGCAACGGCAGGTTGGTCATCAGTACCATCGGCTTCCAGACACTCTTGCGCGTGTCCCAGCGCAGTCCGTGCAGGAGCAGGAGCGGCATGCTCCCCCATTCGCCTTGCGTCTCGTTGCTATTGCCGAAGTACGCCCGCTCCACGCGCTGAAGCACGAACGTAAGATCGCCCTCCTCGGGCGCGGCCGTGGGCGGGGTGGCCTCCGGTGACTGCCAGATCGTCTCGCGCTCGCGCAGCGCCTGTGTGCCGTGCGGCGTGAGCCAGAAGGTCTGTTTCTCGTGCAGCTTCAACAGTCGCAGCCGCGAGTGGCACCCCTTGTCGAACACCCACAGGTCACCGGGCCGGGCGTGCTTGAGCATCGCATCACCCATGGCGACCGAGTCGCTGTTCTCGGACTGGTTCTCACAAATGCGCAGCAGTTGGGGAAGCCCGTCGTCCTCCAGGCTCAGCACGGTCTTGACCTGGCGCCTGGTCCCTTTGCCTTTGCGGGTACCGGACTTCAGCCCCCAGAGCAGCAGCTTGGACGAGAGGGTGACCACGGTCGCGTCGGCCCGTCGCACCCGGAGCGCTCTCTGTTCCGCCGTGCTGGCCTGCGGAGCCAGCCGGGTGTGCACATCCTGATAGATCGCTTCGAAGAACGCCGCGGATGTGCTGGTCAGCCGCTGCCCAAAGCTGCTGTGGTCGGCGTGGGTGCCCGTGCGCTGAAAATGAATCTCCTCCAACAGGCGCTGAGTTGTCACGCCGTGGTTCATGATCGAGTCCAGCAGACACGTGAAAACCGTGGTCCCAGGCAAACGATATTGGTTGCGTGCATCGACTCCGTGCTTCACGGCGAGCTTGCTCACCTGCCGAGCGGGTAACACGCGCTCCAGTTCCTCAAGACTGACTCGGTTGATCGCCATGGATGCTCCTGATGAGGGTCCATCGCTCGCTGGTCAGCCTCTATTGTTCACTCTGTTTATAACTTTCGACAACTATGGGTTGAAACCCGTGGCTACGAATGCCACAAGCCCCGCCCCGGCCGCTACGCGGC
>DATAAG010000464.1:0-8041 GCA_036260235.1 Longimicrobium sp. | reverse complement strand
CGGCGGCGTACGGCGATGCCACCGAGGTGCCGACGGTGGTCACCAGGTCCGTGTCGCTGTCGTCGTCCGCCGTGGTGATGTCCACGCCGGGGGCCAGCAGGTCCACGCAGGGGCCGAAGTTGGAGAAGTAGCCCTCGGCGTCGTACCGGTCGGTGGCACCGACCGTGATGGCGCCGGCCGCGCCGGCCGGGCTCTCCCCGCAGGCATCGACCGGCACGTGGTACGTGGCGGTGCCGTTCCCGGCCGCCACCACGTAGCTCACCCCCGCGGCCACCGAAGCGTCCACCGCGTCGCGCAGCGACTGCACGTTGCCGTACGCCAGGCTCATGTTCACCACGGCCGGGCGCACCGCGTTGGCGGTGAGCCAGTCGATGGCCGCGATGGAGGTGGAGGCGCTCCCGCCGCCGTCGCAGGTGATCACCCGCCCCGCCCACAGCTTCACCTGCTTTGCGGCGCCGTAGGTGACGCCGCCCGCGACCCCCGCCACCTGCGTTCCATGCCCGTTGCAGTCCAGCGCCCCGTTGCGCCGGCCGTGCCGGTCGCCCACGAAGTCGCCGTTCCTGCCGTTGGGGATGTAGTGCGCGCGCCCGGCCGGCGCGAACTCCACGTGCGTCCTGCGGATGCCCGTGTCCAGCACGTAGACGTTCACCGTCGCGCCCGTCGCCGTGTAGGTGTACGTGGTGCTCAGCGGCAGGTCGCGCTGGTCGATGCGGTCCAGCCCCCAGGTGGCGTTCGCCTGGGTGGTGGCGATGCGGCCGCGCGCGTCCGCCTCGACGTAGGCCACGTTCGGGTTGTGCCGCAGCGCGGCGAGCTGCGCGTCGGTAAGGTCTGCCGCGAAGCCGTTCAACGCCGCGGTGTAGACGTGCCGCGGTGCCACGCCGGCCGCGGCAGCGACCGCGCGGCCGTCGATCCCGCGCTGCAGCACCACGATGTATTCACCCGGCGCGGCGCTCCCCGTGGAGAGCAGGGGCGCCGCATCGGCGTCGGGCGCGGTAGGCGTGCGGGCGTCTCCGCATGCGGCGGCGAAGGCCGCGGCCAGAAGGGCGGTCGGGAGGAGGCGGTGTCGCATGGCGGATCTTCCGGTGGGGGAGGATGAGGGAAGGCGCAGTCCTCCTTGCCGGGGCAGAACCGGGGCCAGGCGGCGTTTTGCTCTACCTTGCGATCGGGCAACGGGTTGAGAAAATCGCCGGCTGCCGCGTGCGGCCCCGGCGAGTGCACCGCGCCCGCGGCGCCGCACCATTCCGGTGCGGCCGCGGGACGGGATCCGTGATGCGGGTCAGGAGGGGAAGCGAAGGTGACGGATGCCTGCCGGCAGGCCGGCCCGCGCCCGCTTACGAGCGCGCGAGGGCGTCCACCTGCTCTTCCACGCGGCGGAACCTGCGCGCCAGGAAGACGACGTAGCCGAAGAGCAGCACCCACGCGACGGCAAAGGCCGCGAACACGTGCGTGTACGCCCGCAGCGTGCGCGGCGGCGTGTACCGGGGCAGCGTGGACGCGCCCGCGTCCGCCGCCGGCGCCGCGGACGACGGCGCCGCCGCCTCGGCCGGCGCGACGGAAGGCTCCTGCGCGGCCAGCGAAGACGGCGCCGCGGGGGCGGTGACGAGGGCGGCGAGCGCCAGCAGGACGATCCGGATGGAACGCATCAGACGGTGACTCCCTGGGAAGCGGACGCGCCGGGGCGCAGCGTGGCGGCAAAGCGCACGGCATCCACCCGCTCCTGCAGCCGCTGCACCAGGTAGCGGGCCAGCAGCAGCGAGAAGAAGAGCAGCGTGAACGCCAGCAGCGACACCAGCAACGTCTGGATGATCTCGGGGGCGGCGGTGGGGCCTTCGGGCTTCATCACCACCGGCTTGGGGTGCTGGCTGCGGAACCACTGCACGCTCATGTGGATGAGCGGGATGTCCACCGCGCCCACCACGCCCAGGATGGCGGCGAAGCGCTTGCCGCGCTCCGGGCTGTCGGTGGCGCCGCGCAGGATGAAGTATCCCACGTAGATGAACCACAGCAGCAGCGTGAGTGTGAGCCGCGGCTCCCACACCCACCACGCGCCCCACGCGATCTTCCCCCACAGCGGGCCGGTGATGAGCACGATGGTGGTGAAGACCACGCCCAGCTCGGCCGCGGCCACGGAGATGGCGTCCAGCCGCGGATCCTTGAGCCACAGGTACCCCAGCGAGCAGAGCGCCACGATGCCGAACGCCAGGAACGCCACCCACGCCGACGGCACGTGCACGTAGAAGATGCGCTGCACGATCCCCATCTCGCGCTCCGTGGGGGCGTAGAAGAAGATCATCCAGAAGCTCACGACCAGCGTGGCCGCGGCAAGAAAGCCGAGGCCCACCGACCAGCGGCGGACCCCTTTCATCGACCCGGCCTCCACCGGCGCGTTCAGACTGCTCATGTTCGATCCAGATCTTCGTGTCGCCGCAGGCCCCTACCCGGGCGGCTGAAGCCGCGGCTACGACTGCGGTAAGCCCCGCAAACTGCGCAGGGCTTCAACAACGCCCTGCGGCCTCGGCTGCGGTCCGCGCAGGCGGACCTCGCGGCTTTCCAGCGGCGAATTCATTCGCTCCCGGAGGCGGCCGCCGAACCCGGCGGCGCTGGTTCGCGCCGGCGGGCGATGCGCGGTGACCGGCCGGTGCTTCTGCTCCGCGCCCGGGCGATCCCGCCCCGTCCACCCGTTCACCCTCACTCCTCCATCGCCGATCCGAACGCCGCGGTGCAGACGAAGAGGAAGACCAGGTCGAACGCCAGCAGCATCCGCAGGTTGCCGCCCACCTCCGCCAGCGGGCGCCCCGCCAGCAGCCGCTGCGTGGCGCTGGCGGCGAAGATCACCACCGGGATCAGCAGCGGCAGCAGCAGGATGGGGAGCAGCGTCTCGCCCAGGCGCGTGTGCACGGCGATGGCGCTGAACAGCGTCCCCAGCGCCATGAACCCCGCCGTCGCCAGGAACACGACCAGCACCAGCCCCCCCAGCGCCCCCGCGAAGCGCAGCCCGAAGAAGAGCGCGTACACGGGAAACACCACCGCCTCCACCGCCAGCACGATCAGCAGGTTCGCCAGCCACTTGCCCAGGAACACCGCCCCGCGCGGCGCGGGGGACACCAGCACCCCCGTCAGCGCGTCCGCCTCGCGCTCCAGCGCAAAGCTGCGCCCCAGCCCCAGCGTTCCCGCGAACAGCACCGTCACCCACAGCATCGCCCCGGCAATGTCGCGCGAGCGCACCGTGGGGTCCAGCGCGAAGCTGAAGACGACGGCGACCAGGACCGCGAAGGTGGCCATGGAGACGAAGCGCTCGCGGGAGCGCGCCTCCAGCAGCAGGTCCTTGCGGGCCACCGCCCACGCCTGCGCAAGGTAGCCGGCCATCGTCAGACCGCCGCCGCCACCCGCTCGGTGTAGACCTGCTCCCAGCGCGCCGCGTCGATCTCCCCGCGCCGCTCGTCGCTCACCCATCGGCCGCCCACCTGCACCGCCACCCGGTCCGCCTGCTCCAGCCCCTGCGACAGGTTGTGCGTCACCAGCACCACCGTCCGCCGCCCGTCCTTCAGCCGGTCCAGCACCGCCCGCAGCATGGCCGAGGCGTGGGGGTCCAGCCCGGTGTAGGGCTCGTCCAGGAAGACGACCTCCGGCTCGTGCAGAAGGGTGCGCGCCAGCGCCAGCCGCTGCTGCATCCCGCGGCTGAAGGTACGCACGCGGTCCCCCCGCCGCTCCAGCAGCCCCACCTGCCGCAGCCCTTCCTCCACCCGGCCCTTTCGATCCGGCAGCCCGTACAGCCGCGCGTAGAAGTCCAGGTTCTCCGCCGCCGTGAGCCCGGGATAGAGGAAGGTCTGGTGCGAGAGGAGCCCGATCCGCCGCCGCCACCCCTCCTCCTCGCCCCCCACCTGCTCCCCGGCGACGAAAACGGTGCCGCGCGTGGGCCGGACGGCGCCGCAGAGGATGCGCAGCAGCGTGGTCTTCCCCGCGCCGTTGGGCCCGAAGATGGTAAGGAGCTCGCCGCGGGCCAGCGCCAGGTCGATTCCCCGCACCGCCGGCAGCGGGCCGTACCACTTCTCCACTCCGCGCGCCTCCACCGCCGGCGCCTCCGCGACCCACGGCGCGGCGCTCAACGCAGGCGCACCCCGCACCCCGCGCAAAAGCGGCTCAGCGGCGGGTTCAGGAACCCGCACGCGTGCCGGTCCGGCCCCGCCGCCGCCCCGCCGGACGCGCCGGAGACCGCCTCCGCCGCGCGCATGGCGGCCAGCGCCTCCACCGAGAGCCGCTCCTTCTGGGCGCGGTAGTCGGCGTCGTCCAGCTTGCCGGCCAGGAAGTCGTAGTCCAGCTCCTTGAGCGAGGCCAGCGCCACCCGCCGCCGCGCCTCCGCGTCCAGCACCGCGCCGGGCGCCACGTCCGCCAGCAGCGCGTCGCGCCGCGCCACCAGCGGGCGGATGACGAACGCCGCGGCGAGCAGCGCCAGCAGCAGGGAAAAGGCGAGGAGCGTCACTCGTCGTCCTCCGCGCGCTCGAACTCCGCCAGCGCCGCGTTCAGCCGCGCCCGCTCCTCGTCCGACACGCCCTCTCCCGGCGCCGCGGCGTACACGCGCCCCTCGCCGCGCATCGCCCTGAGGCGTCCCCAGAGAAAGATGCCGCCCAGCGCCAGCGCGAACGGGGGAATCAGCCACGCCCAGAGCCCCGCGCCGGTGCGGCGGGGCACCGCGCGCCACTCCTCGCCGTGGCGGGCCAGCACGTCTTCCACGATGGCGTCCGCGCTCCTTCCCTGCGCCGCCATGGTGCGGATGGAGTCGCGCAGCAGCTCCGCCTGCGTGCTGGGGCACACCTCCAGCATGAGCCCCGGGCAGTACGGCGACCGCAGCCGCGCGATCGCCGCGTCCGCCGTCTTCTGCGCCCGCCCCGCATCCACCTGCGCCCCGGCCGGCGCCGCCACGCACAGCACCGCCATCACCACGACGAGCCCGAGGCCACGGAGTCCGCGCAGGCGGACTTCGCGCCTTTCCAGCGGCGAATTCATTCGCTCCTGGAGGCGGACCGCGCCCGATCGCCGGGGGAATCGGTGGATGCGCACCGACATCGCCATCGTCATCACGCCTCCACCAGCTCGCCCTCGGGCTGCGGCTCCGCCAGCTTGGGCGCGCGCACCTTCGGCCTGGCGGCGGCCGGGCGCGCGGGCTCCGCGCCGGGCCACAGCGCCACCAGCGTGCCGATCGCCATGATCAGCCCGCCCAGCCAGATCCACGGCACCAGCGGCTGCACCAGCACCCGGAAGGTCGCCACCGGGCGCGGGTTGGTGCCCTGCACGACGCCGTTGGCGTCGTCGATGCCGGCCAGGATGAGGTACAGGTCCTCGTTCCACGCGCGGCGGATCCCCACCTCCGACGCCACCTCCTCGCGCTGGCGGTACGAGCGCTTCTCCGCCGTCAGCACCCCCGCCGGGCGCCCGTCCTTCGCCACGTCCACCGAGGCGATGACCTTGGTCATGTTGGGCGCCGGGTACGCCGACATCGCCTGGTAGGTCAGCCGGTAGGTGTGGCCGAAGGGCGAGCGCACGTCCACCGTCTCGCCCGGACGCAGCGCCACCTGCTTCTCCACGTCGTACGCGCTCCCCGCGAAGCCCATGAACATCACCACGAACCCCGCGTGCACCACGTAGCCGCCGTAGCGGCGCCGGTTGCGCTCCACCAGGTGGATGAACGCGGGGAAGAAGCCCTCGCCCTCGATGCGGGCCCGGGCGCGCGTCCCCTTCCAGAACTCCACCGCGATCGTCGTCATCGTGAAGGAGCCCAGCGCGAAGGTCGCCAGCGCCTGGGGATGGCGGACGCCCGTCATCCACAGCACCGCCGCCACGGCGACGGCGACGCCCACCGGGGTGGCGAAGTTGCGCACCAGGTTGCGTCCGGTCGCCTTGCGCCACGCGATCACGGGGCCGATCCCCAGCAGCGTGAGCAGCAGCAGGCCCAGCGGGATGTTCACGCGGTTGAAGAAGGGCGGCCCCACGGCGATCTTCTGCCCCGTGAAGCCCTCGGAGATGAGGGGGAAGAGCGTTCCCCACATCACCGTGAACATCGCCGCGACGAACGCCAGGTTGTTCAGCAGGAACGCGGCTTCGCGCGAGAGCACGCTCTCCAGCCGGTTCTCCGGGGCGAAGGCGTCGCGCCGCCACCACACCAGCCCGGCGCTGACGACGATCAGCAGCGACAGGAAGCCCAGGAAGATCCAGGAGATCGTCAGGTTCTGCGCGAACGAGTGCACCGACTCGATGAGCCCGGAGCGCGTCAGGAAGGTGGCGAAGATGCTCAGCAGGAAGGTGCCCAGGATCAGCAGCACGTTCCACAGCTTGAGCATCCCCCGCTTCTCCTGGATCATCACCGAGTGCAGGAACGCCGTGCCGGTGAGCCAGGGCAGGAGAGACGCGTTCTCCACCGGGTCCCAGAACCAGTACCCGCCCCACCCCAGCTCCACGTACGCCCACATCATCCCGAAGATGATGCCGTTGGTCAGGAAGAACCACGCGAGGAGCGTCCACCGCCGCGTGGTGGTGATCCACCGCGTGTCCAGCCGCCCGGAAAGGAGCGCGCTGACGGCGAAGGCGAAGGGGACGGTGAAGGCGGTGAAGCCCAGGTACAGCGTGGGCGGGTGGATGGTCATCCAGTAGTTCTGCAGCTGCGGGTTCAGCCCCCGGCCGTCGGCGGGGGTGAAGTCCATCAGCTGGAACGGGTTGGACGCGAAGAGCACCACGCCCAGGAAGAAGGAGAGGACGACCAGCAGCGTGCCGGCGACGTACGGCATGAACTCGCGGTTCTTCCGCCGGTTCTGCCAGACGACGATGGACGAGAAGAAGGCCAGCAGGAGCGCCCAGAAGACGAGCGACCCCGTCTGCCCCGCCCACAGCCCCGTGATCTTGTAGAATAGGGAGAGCTCGCGGTTGCTGTACCCCGCGACGTAGCGGTAGCCGTACTCGTTGCGCACGAACGCCGCGATGATGGCGGCGGAGGCGACGGCGATCAGGCCGAAGACGGCGTAGATGGAGCGCTCGGCGCTCAGCACCCAGTCGCCGCGGCCGCGGCGGCCGCCGGCAAAGGCCAGCGTGGTGCCCCACACTCCCAGGATGAGCGCGACCCAGAGGGCGACTTCGCCGATCTGCGTCACGCCTTCAGTTCCTCGTCGACGGCCTCGTAGCGCGACCCGCACTTGGTGAGCACGGTGGTCGCCTCGAAGGTGCCCGCGGCGCTCATCTTCCCCTCCACCACCACGTCGCGCCCCTCCTCGAAGGTGTCGGGAAGGGGGCCGTTGTAGTGCACGGGGAAGGTGGTGCGCCCGCTGGCGATGTCGACCACGGTAAAGCGCAGGTCCAGCGTCCGCTGGTCGAACCGAACGGAGCCGGGGACCACGCGGCCGCCCATCTTGACACCCACCTCGCGCGCGGAGGGGTCCGCGGTGAGCTTGGCCGAGAGCTCGTCGGGCGTGTAGTAGTACATCATGGAGCTCTTGGCCCCGGTCACGGCCAGGTACACCACGACCGCCACCAGCGCGACGGCGCCGGCCACGAACCTGCTCTGCTTCTTCACGGGTGGTTTGCCTCCGCGGAAGGTACTGCCTCGCAAGCCCGTCAATATACAGCCGAAGCGGATGCGGTGAAAGGGATTGCGCGTGGTGGGAAGCCTTAGCGGGGCGTAGGGGTTTGCCTGACGTGCCGCCGGCGGCACCGACAGATCCGTGCACTTCGATGGGCACCTCCCTGCGTCCGCGTGGGGCCCCTCCCCTCAGCCCCCTCCCCGCTCGTTCCTCGCGGAGAGGGGGAGAACTGTACCGAGGAAGAACTCGGTGCTCTCCGACAGACTTCGCTGCGCACCGCTGGCGCCCCCTCCGGGCCCGCATCACTCGCCCACCTCCCCCAAAAACCGCTGGGGGAGGTTGATGGCACCGACAGGCCGAGACGCTTCGACAGCATCTCCCTGCGTCCGCGTGGGGCCCCTCCCCCCGGCCCCCTCCCCGCTCGTTCCTCGCGGAGAGGGGGAGAACTGCACCGAGGGAGAACTCGGTGCTCTCCG
>DATAAG010000463.1:0-3144 GCA_036260235.1 Longimicrobium sp. | reverse complement strand
ACCGCGTAGTCCGCGTACTGCAGCGCGGGCTCCGGCAGCGGCGACGGTTCGCCGCGCGAGAAGGCGCCGTAGAGCGCGGAGAGCTCCTCCAGCAGCACCCCCACCGACCACCCGTCGCCGATGGCGTGGTGGAGGTTGAGGAGGAGGAGGTGCTCGTCGTCGCCGACCCGGACGAGCGACGCGCGGAAGAGCGGCCCGCGCGCCAGGTCGAAGCGGTGCCGCGAGGCTTCGGCCGCCAGGCGGCCGGCCTCGGCCCGCCGCTCGTCCTCCGGCAGGTGACGCAGGTCGGCGACCGGCAGGTCGAAGTCGGCCGGCGGCGGGGCGATCCGCTGCACGGGGACGCCGTCCACGGCCGGGAGCGTCGTGCGCAGCGGCTCGTGGCGGCGCACCAGCTCGGCCAGCGCGCGGCGGAGCGCGTCGTCGTCGAGATCACCGGTGACGACGTACGAGAACGGCATGGCGTACACCGGGCTCCCCGGGTCCAGCGCGTCCACGAACCAGAGCCGCTCCTGCGCGAACGTCACCGGCAGGTCGCCCTCGCGCGCGGCGGGGGCGATGGCGCCCTCGCCGGCCGCCGCGCCGGTGCCGCGCAGACGCTCGATCTCGGCCGCGAGCTCGGAGAGGACCGACCGCTCGAAGACGGCGCGGAGCGGGAGGTCCACGCCGAAGACCGCGCGGACGCGCGCGGCGACGCGGGTCGCCAGCAGCGAGTGCCCGCCCAGGTCGAAGAAGCTTTCCTCCGCGCCCACCCGCTCGCGTCCCAGCAGCTCCGCCCAGATCCCCGCCAGCACCTCCTCCACCGGCGTCCGCGGCGCCACGTACGTCTCCTCCGCCGCCCCGTACTCCGGCACCGGGAGCGCCTTGCGGTCCAGCTTGCCGTTGGGGTTCAGCGGGAGCGCGTCCAGAAAGACGAACGCCGCCGGGACCATGTACTCCGGCAGGCTCCGCCGCACGTGCGCGCGCAGCGCCTCCGCCCGCGCTTCGCCGACCACGTACGCCACCAGCCGCGGCTCGCCCGGCACATCCTCGCGCGCCATCACCACGCAGTCGGCGACGCTCTCGTGCCGGCGTAGCACCGCCTCGATCTCGCCCAGTTCGATGCGGAAGCCGCGCACCTTCACCTGCCCGTCCATCCGGCAGACGAAGTCCAGCATCCCGTCGGCGCGCCAGCGCACCTTGTCGCCGGTGCGGTACATCCGCGCGCCGGGGCGCTTCGCGAAGGGGTCGGGGACGTAGCGCTCGGCGGTGAGCGCCGGCCGCCCCAGGTAGCCGCGCGTGACGCCGGCGCCGCCCACGTAGATCTCGCCGGGGACGCCGACGGGGACGGGCCGCCCCGCGGGGTCCAGAACGTAGTGCGTGACGTTCCCCAGCGGCCGCCCGATCGGCGGTGGGCGGGTGCCGTCCGTGGCCTGCACGGCGGTGGAGCGGACGCTGACCTCGGTGGGGCCCCAGCCGTTGAAGAAGCGGCGGCCGGGCGCCCAGCGCTCCACCAGCTCGGCCGAGCAGATCTCCCCGCCCAGGATCACCACCTCCAGCTCCGGGAGGTCGGCCCACGGGGTGGCAGCCAGCGCGCTGGGGGTGAACTTGGCGTGGGTGATCCGCTTGCGGGCCAGCAGGCCGGTCAGCTCCTCGCCGGGGATCGTCTCCTCGCGCGGGGCCACCACCAGCGTGCCGCCGTTGGCCAGCGCGGTGAAGACGTCGAGCACCGAGGCGTCGAAGTGCAGCGGGGCGAAGAGGAGCACCCGCGACTCCGGCCCGTTCCCGTACAGCCGGGAGAAGGTGGCGATGGTGTTGCACACGCCGCCGTGCTCCACCAGCACCCCCTTGGGCAGCCCGGTGGAGCCGGAGGTGTAGAGGACGTACGCCAGGTGGCGCGGCCCGACCTCCACCGCGGGCGGCGTGGCGGGATAGCGCTCCAGCTCCGCGTCCAGATCACCGCCGACGACGAGCACGTCGTATCCCGCGGCCCAGGGGCGCGCGGCGCTCGCCGCGTCGGCGAGCACGATGCGAGCGCCGCACTCGGCCAGCATGAACGCGGTGCGCTCGTCCGGCGCCGCGGGGTCGAGGGGGACGTAGGCCGCGCCGGCCTTCATCACCCCCAGCAGGCCGACGATCCCCCCGCTGCACGGCTCCAGGCAGAGCGCCACCCGCCCCTCGGGGCGCACCCCCAGCTCCACCAGCCGGTGCGCGAGGCGGTTGGCCCGCGCGTCCAGCTCGGCGTAGGTGAGCGATTCGTCGCCGAACTCCACCGCGGTCGCGCCGGGCGCGCGCGCGGCCTGCGCCTCGAAGTGGTGGTGGATGAGGACGAGGTCGGTGAAGGGCTCGTCGGTGCGGTTCCACGCCTCCACCACCAGCGCGCGCTCACTCTCCGGCATCAGCGCCAACCGCTCCACCCGGCGCGAGTCGTCGGCCACCATCTCCTCCAGCACGCGCCGCAGGTAGCCCACCCAGCGCTCCACCGTCTCCCGCTCGAAGAGCGCGGTGGCGTAGGTCACGCTCCCCGCGATGCGGTCGTCCGCCTCGCGCAGGGAGAGCGAGAGGTCGAACTTGGCCTGCACCTGCGTGGACCCGCCGCCCACGTCGCCCAGCTCCAGCCCGGGAAGCGACAGCGCCTCGCCCATGGGCGCGTTCTGCAGCGCGAACAGCACCTGGAAGAGCGGGCTGTACGACATGCTGCGCGCGGGCTGCACCAGATCCACCACCTGCTCGAAGGGGATGTCCTGGTGACGCTGCGCCTCGAGCGCCCGCTCCTTCACCCGCTCCAGCAGCTGCGCCACCGTCGGCGCGCCGGACAGGTCCACGCGCAGCGCCAGCGTGTTGACGAAGAACCCGATCAGCCCCTCGATCTCCCGGCGCCCCCGGTTCGCCGTCGGCGTGCCGATCACCACCTCGTCCTGCCCCGAGAGCCGGCCGAGCACCGTGGCCCACCCGGCCAGCAGCGTCATGTAGAGCGTGGCCCCGTGCCGGCGCGACAGGGCCTTGAGCCCCGCCGTGAGCTCCGCATCCAGGTCCAGCAGGAACACCGCCCCCGCGTGGTCCGTCTCCGCCGGCCGGGGGCGGTCCGTGGGCAGCTCCAGGAGCTCCGGGGCGCCCGCGAGCGTCCGCGTCCAGTACTCCGCCTGCTCCCGCAGGACGTCGCCCTCC
>DATAAG010000462.1:0-4463 GCA_036260235.1 Longimicrobium sp. | reverse complement strand
GGAGGGTGGGGAAGCGCGGGGGAAGGTGCGCGCGTGGATCAACGTCTGCGGGCTGGTGCACGGCACGCCGCTGGTGGACGCGCTCTTCGCCGCGCCGTGGTGGCGACGGATGGCGGTGCGCGCGTTCCTGGCGCGGTGGGGCGCGGGATTCGAGTTGATCCGCGAGCTGCGAAACGCGCCGGGATCGCCGCTCGCCGCGCGGGCGACGGCGCCGGACGGTGTGTACGTGGTCAACGTGGTGGCGTGTCCGCTGTCGATCCACGTCAGCGGCTCGATCGCGAAGCGCCACCGCCAGCTGGCCGCGCTGGGCCCCAATGACGGCAGCACGCTGCTCCACGACGCCATCGTGGACGGCGGGGTGATCTACCCGGTGTGGGGGGCGGACCACTACTTTCGCACGCCCGGCGCGCCGGCGCTCATCCGGCGCATCCTGCTGCACCTGGGCGTCAGTGGCCATCTCGCGGCCTTACGGTCTGTGTGAGGAACCTCCTCCAGGCGCGTTCTTCACGACCGAGCAGAACGGATCGGATGACACCAACCAGTGAGTTCGGCAGATGATGAGATCGCTTACGCGCTGCGTTCTTCCGGTCGCGATGCTCTGGGCAGCGGGGTGCGAGCCCTCGACCGGCCTGGAAGACGTCGAACCCTGCCCGCAACTCGCCGAGGTCCCCAACCATGGCTGCGCGCGCATCGTCGTGATGGTGGAAGGCCCGCCGAAGCCTTGGCCCGAGCTGTATGGCTGGAGTGTCTATGCGGTATCGGTACGGCGCGGCAGGGACTTCGTCTTCGGTTCCGCTTCGCACGTGGAGGCCGGAGTCGTGCAACTGCTGCTGATCCGGAACGAGCCGCCCACGCCGGGGCTGGAGGACAGCGCCTCCGTGTGGGTGCACGCGCGGATGCTGGCGCACCCACCCGAGCCCGAGCCGCCGTCGGAATTTGCCGCGGACAGCGTGCTGCACGTGGCGCGCTTTGCGCCGACCGGCGAGCGCCCGCGAGTGGGCAGGGTCCGGCTGACGCTCCAGCGCCGCTGACGCACGGATGAACCGAATCCGGCAACGCCGGATCGCGCCTTGATCTGACCTCTGACCCCCGTCGGCAGTCACAATCTGTTTCGCAGGCGCGTTCTGGGGGTGCCTGCGATACCGTGTCCGCTCTAAAGGGAGGGATGGAGGATGAGGTCCTGGTATAGAGGGATTCCCCTGCACTCGATTTTCCTGCTGGCTGCCCTGTCGCTGATCGGGTGCGCCGGGATCACGGGTTCCGGCGAGGAGGAGCCGGCGTGGGTGGCGGCCCTGATCCGGCAGATGGAGGCGGAGCCCGTCTCCAACCCGCCGGCCTTCGTTGCACGGTACGAGTACAGGGGCGGCAGGGTCTACTACGTGCCGCCGCGCTGCTGCGACGTCCCGGGCACCCTCTACGATGCGTCGGGAACGGTTCTCTGCCATCCCGACGGAGGGTTGACCGGCGCCGGCGACGGGCGGTGCTCGGACTTCTTCACGGAGCGCAGGAACGAGAAGATCGTCTGGCGGGATCGGCGCGAGTGGCGCGGGCCGAGCGCCGGCTGAGCGCCGAGCCATTCCCGCTGCAAAGGGATCGAACCTGGTGATGACGCTGCCTGCCCGCTCCCGCTGGCTTGCGTGCGCGCTGCTCTGGGCGGCGGGGTGCAACCAGGTGGTAGACGTGGATGACTACGAGCGCGGTGCCTGCCCGCCCACCGGCGAGTTCGGCAACTACGGCTGCGCGCGGATCGTGGTGATGGTGGAAGGCCCGCCGCAGCCGTGGCCCGCGCTGTACCGCTGGCACGTCTACGCGAAGCCCGCACGGGAGGGCACGGGCTTCGTGGAGGGTTTTGCCCCGCACCCGGACACCGGCGCCGTGCCGCTGCTGCTGATCCGCCATCTTCCGCCCGCCGCGGGCTCCGCGGACAGCGCCTCCGTCTGGGTGCACGCGCGGCTGCTGGAGGATCCACGGCCCATCCAGCCCGGCGTGCCGCTGCCGACCTTCGCCGCGGACAGCGTGCTGCGCGTGGTGCAATTCGCGCCCGTCGGCGAGCGTCCGCGGGTGGACACCGTGCGGCTCACGCTCCAGCGCCGCTGAGGTTGACGGATGTCTGGCCGGGAGCCGTGCATCGGCTGGGGAGTCCGATGAAGGCCTTTGCAGAGAGCGTCCGCGCGTTGTTGGCGAGCCTCCGGAGCCGCCGCGGTGCCGCCGCGGGCCCGTCCGCCGCCGGCGGGGACGCCACCGTGCTGCGCGAAGGCGAGACGCGTCTGGCGGTCGTGCACGGCGGCCGGATCGTCGCGCAGACCGCCGACATCACGCTGTCGCACGCCGAGCTGGTCCAGCGAACGGTGGGCGCGCTCCCCGAGGGCGCGTGGGTGGGCACGCTGCGCAAATCGGCCGGCGTGGTCGTGGCGATGAACTCGCGCACTTTCTACGGCAACCAGCTCCCGGCACCCGCGCCGGTGCTGGACGCCGTGCGCGCCGCCTTCCGGTAGGCTCGATGGATGCACGGCGCAGGGGTGAGCTGGACGCATCGCTGCGCAGCCGCCTCGACGCGCAACTGGGTGATGCGCATCCGCTGGCGCGCGTGACGTGGATCTGCGAACAGCTCGAGAACTACGTGGAGCGATGGGTGGGGTTCGGCGCCCTGTCCCCCTCCACGGCGCCGACCGGGCGCGGTGACGAGCTGTTCGGCGTCATCCAGGTTGGCGCGGCGTTGTTTTCAGACGAGCTGCGGCGTCTTTCCACGGACGCGGCAGAGTTGCACGAGGCCTGGCAGCGCTTCGCACGAACCCTCTCCCGGCCAGGCATGCCCGACAGCGGCACGGCGGAGGAGCTGAAGATGGCCTTCGCCGACGTGAAAGCCGCCCTCGCCGCGTTCGCCGCTGATCCCGTGGCTGGGGAGGAGGGCAGCGGAGCCTCGATCGCGCCGTCTCCTCCATCCACCCGATCCCGCACCGGCGGTTCGCCGCCCTCCGCTCTGAATCCATGACCCAGCCCGTGGTCGACGCGCTTCCCGGCAGCGCCGAGGCGCCGTTCACCTTCGATCCGCCGTCCCGTCCCGCCGCCTGGTACCTGCTGGCCCCCTCGTCCGCCCTGCCGCCCGGCCACGTGCTGACGCGGCGCGCGGGCCACGAGGAGGTCGTCCTCTTCCGCGCCGTGTCCGGGGTGGTGGGCGCACTGGCGCCGCACTGCTGGCACATGGGCGCGCACCTGGGGAACGGGTGCGTCGTCGGCGAGCGCCTGCAGTGCGCGCTGCACCACTGGGAGTGGAGCCGTGACGGCACGCTGGCCTGCGTTCCCGGGGCGGACGGCACGCCCCCCTCCGCCCGCCAGCCGGGGTATCCCGTGGAGGAGCGGCTGGGGGGGATCTGGGTGTGGATGGGCGGCGGCCCGCCGGGCCCGGTTCCGGGCTTCGAGACCTTCGCCGAGGGGGAGCTGCTGACCACGCACGGCCGGGCGGTGCGGCTGCGCTGTCCGTGGTACGCCCCCGCCGCCAACGGCTTCGACGAGCAGCACCTGAGCACCGTGCACGGCCGCGCGCTGCGGGAGCGGCCGCAGGTGGAGGTGCCGGAGCCGCATCGGCTGCGGATGCGCTACCTGTCGCGCGTCACGGGGCGCGGCCTGGCCGACCGCATCATGCAGCGCCTCTCCAACGACCACATCCGCGTGACGATCAACTGCTGGGGCGGCACCACGGTGACGGTGGAGAGCGACCTGGGCCGCACGCGAAGCGCGCTCCTCCTCGCCTTCATCCCCGTGGGCGACGAGGTGGAGGTGACGCCGGTGTTCACCTCGCGGCGCGGCGGCATCCCCGGGGTGGACCGCCTGCGGCTGGCGGTGGCGCGCTTCCTCTTCAGCCGCTTCATCGAGAAGGACGTGGGGGTGATGCACGGGATGCGCTTCCGTCCCCGCCTGCCGCTGCCCGGGAACGAGGCGCTGGAGGCATTCCTGCGCTGGGTTTCCACGCTGCCGGGGGAGCGGGCCCTCACCCGGCTCGCCTAGGCTCGCCACCCTCTCCCACAAACAGCGTGGGAGAGGGTGTACACGGCGTGATCCGCGGTGCTTCGATTGCGTCCGGCGCGAAGGGCGGGCGCCCCCCTCCCCGGCCCTCCCCCACAAACTGCGTGGGGGAGGGAGACGGACCATCGCAGTGGATGGATCGCGCCACGCCCCCTCCGGGCTCGCATTACTCGCCCACCTCCCCCAAAAACCCCTGGGGGAGGTTGGAGCGGACGCCGGGATCGTGCACGTGACCAGCATCCTGCCATCCTCGGGGTGGGCCCCTCCCCTCGGCCCCCTCCCCGCTCGTTCCTCGCGGAGAGGGGGAGAGCAACCGTGCTCAAGCCAGCCACCACGCTGGAGAGCCGGGGGGATACCCCCTCTCCCGCGCAGTTTGCGGGAGAGGGTGCGGCTCTCAGGCCGCGGGTGAGGGCCCCTCGGGGGTGAAGCCGGCCATCACC
>DATAAG010000461.1:0-8214 GCA_036260235.1 Longimicrobium sp. | reverse complement strand
GTCAACGCCTGGTGCAACCTCGCCCGCGTCGGCAACGACCGCAACCGCATCATCTGCCTGATCCTCGGCGCGTTCCAAGCGGCCCAGCGCGCGAACCTCTCGCGCGCCGGGCGGGCGCCGTGATCGATCCGCGAAGCCGCTTACGCCGGGACGGGGAGCGGGGTCGGGTCGGCGGCGGGGTCCTCCGCCGGCTCCACGGGGGGCGCGGCGGCCTGGGGCTTCACCGCCACCGGGATCGCCTCCTCCGCGGTGCGGAAGGCGGGGAGCATCGCGGCGACGGCCGTGAGGACGAGCACGAACACGCCCACCGTGGCCAGCAGCAGCCCGATGCCGCGGCCGGGGCCCGTGCCGAACACCGCGCCCAGCGAGCCGGCCAGCGGGCCGCCCTCCACCAGCAGCGGCTTGAAGACGCGGTCCGCCAGCGGGCCCGCCGTAAGGTACGCGATCGGCTGGGAGGACCACACCATCACCTGCATGGCGGCGAAGGTGCGCCCCTGCACGTCGGGAGCGATGCGGGGCATCCACAGCCGCATGAAGCTGCCGTTCAGGATCGGCATCCCCAGGCTGATGCCGAACAGGCCCAGGGCCACCAGCGGCACCCACGGGCGCAGGCCCATCAGCACCAGGCACACGCTCAGCAGCACGCCGTACCCCAGGATCCCCAGCACCTTGCGCTTGGGCCCGCCCCACGCGGTCATCAGCACGCCCCCCAGCAGCATGCCGAAGCCCAGCGCCGAGCCCACGGTGCCCAGCAGCGCGGGTCCCGCAAAGCCCAGCACCAGCGGCGGGAACAGGGCCCACACGTAGCTCAGCGCCATGTTCACCAGCGCAAAGAAGTACAGGTGCATCCGCAGCACCGGCTGGGAGGCGATGTACTTCCAGCCGAAGGCGGCCTCCTTGAGCAGCGGCCCCCTGGCCGCCTTGCCCGCCTGGGTGCGCGGCGTGGCCGGAAAGCGGACGGCGAGGAGGATGGAGACGGCCACCAGGAAGGTGGCGAAGTCGATCAGCACCACCCCCTGCAGCCCGATGACCGGGATCAGCACGCCGGCCAGCAGCGGGCCGACGATGGCGGCGGCGCTGCGGGCAATGCTCATCATCCCGCTGGCCCGCCCCAGGTGCTCCTCGGGCACCAGCAGCGAGGTGCTGGCCATCCACGCCGGGCCCTGGAAGGCGCGGCAGGAGGCGGAGATCGACACGGCCACCAGGATGTGCCACACCTCCAGCCGGTCGCCGATCAGCAGCAGCGCCATGGCCAGCGTGCTGAGCGCGGCGCCGGTGTCGGCCAGCATCATGGTCTTGCGGCGGTCCCAGCGGTCGACGAGGGTGCCGGCCAGCGGGGAGATCAGGATGCCGGGAAGGACGCCGACGAGCAGGATCATGGCGAACAGCGTCGCCGATCCCGTCTTCTGGTACACCCACACGCTCACGCCGAACTCGGTGAGGGTGGTGCCGATCATGGACACCATCTGGCCGAACCAGACGGCCGTGTAGGTGCGCATGCCGGGGGAAAGGCTGGTGGGAAGCTTCATCGGTCTGCCACGGGGGACGGGTTGCCGCGCGCGAAAGGAAAGGACGCCGGCGCCGGGGCGGAGCGGTCTTTGCCCCGGCGGCCGGTTCAGGGAACGACGGATCAGGCGGGGGCCCCGGCGAGCTCGGCGGGGGCGGGCTCGGCGTCGTGGTCGCCGTCGGGATCCACGGCGCGGGCCACCAGCTGCGCCACGTCGCTCACCGTGCGGATCTCCCAGAGGACGCGCAGGGGAATCTGCGCGCCCCAGCGGTCGCGGATGCGCTTGACCAGCTGCACGCCCAGCAGCGAATCGCCCCCCATGTGGAAGAAGTTGTGGTAGATGCCCACGTCCTCGATGCCGAACAGGTCCTGGAAGATCTCCACCACCCCCGCCTCGTACGAGTTGCGCGGCGGCACGAACTCCGGCAGCTCGAAGGGGTGCGCGGGGATGTACTCGTGCTCCTCCTGCGTCTGCGCGTCGCGCACGCCCAGCCAGTAGCGGCCATGGTCCCAGGGATAGGTGGGCAGGCGCAGGCGCAGCCGCCGCACCCCGTCGTAGAAGCGCGGCCACTCGGGCTCGATGCCCACGTGCCACAGGTCGGCCACGGTGGCCCAGAACTGCTGCGCCTCGCCCATTTCGTCGCGCACGTGGGGGAGCGAGTTCACGGCGACCATCCCCGGGTCGCGTGCCGGGTGGCGGCGGGCCAGCGTGGTGAGCCCGCGGCCGGGGCCCACCTCCAGCAGCACCCGGTCCGGCTCCTCCATGAGCGTGCGCAGGCAGTCGTCGAAGCGCACCGTCCCCCGCAGGTGCCGCACCCAGTACGCGGGATCGGTCGCCTCGGCGTCGGTGATCCACGTCCCCGTGACGTTGGAGACGAAGGGAAGCTCCGGCGGCCGCAGGGTGAACCCGCGCACCACCTCTTCGAAGCGCGCCAGGATGGGGTCCATCATCCGCGAGTGGGAGACGTGCGAGGTGTGCACGCGCTGGTAGTGCACCTCGCGCCGGTCCAGCTCCGCCGCGAACGCGTCCACCGCCTCCGCGTCGCCGCCGACGACGGTGAGCTCGGGCCCGTTGAGGGTGCACACGTCCAGCTCCGCGGGGAGGATCTCGCGCACCTCGGCCTCGGAGAGCGAGACGGAGAGCATGCCGCCGGCCGGCATCTCCTGCATGAGCGCGGCGCGCACGGCCACCAGGTGGCAGGCGTCCTCCAGCGACATCACCCCCGCCAGGCAGGCGGCCGTGTACTCGCCGATGCTGTACCCCACCATCCCCTCGGGGCGCACGTCGCAGTGCATCCACAGCTGCGCCATGGCGTACTCCACCGCGAACAGCGCCGGCTGGGTGATGGCCGTCTGGAAGAGCGTCTCCGCCGCGCGCTCCTCCTGGCCCTCCGCCGGAAAGATCACGTCGCGCAGGTCCAGCCCCAGGTGCGGGCGCAGCAGCTCGCAGCAGCGGTCCAGCTGGTCGCGGAAGACGGCCTCGTCAGCGTACAGCTCGCGCGTCATTCCCACGTGCTGCACCCCGGCGCCGGGGAGCAGGTAGATGACGGGCGTGGGGCGGTAGGGGTCCACGTCGGTGCGCACCCGCGCGGGGTTCAGCGTGCGAAGCTGCTGCAGGGCGTCGGCCACGTCGCGGGCCACCAGGCTGCGGCGGTGCCGGTAGGGGTGGCGCCCCACCTGCAGGGTGTAGGCGACGTCGGCCAGGTTGGCGTCGGGATGCGCCTCCAGCCAGTCGGCCAGGTTGCGGGTGGCGCGGTCCATGGCGCGCGCGGTGCGGCCGGACAGGATCAGCAGGCTCCAGGGGCGGCCGGGCGGAGATGCCTCGCGCGGCGGCGCCTCCTGCAGCACCGCGTGCGCGTTGGTGCCGCCGATGCCGAAGGAGCTGACCCCCGCCCGGCGCGGCCCGCCGCCGGGCACCGTCCAGTCCATCAGCCGGTCGGCCACGAAGAAGGGGCTCCCCTCGATCCCCAGCTTGGGATTCGGCGACCGGAAGTGCAGCGTGGGCGGAATCTGCCGGTGCCGCAGCGCCTGCACGGTCTTGATGAAGCCGGTGATCCCCGCGGCCGCGTCCAGGTGGCCCACGTTGCTCTTCACCGCCCCGACGGCGCACCACCCCTCGCCGCCGGCGGTGCCGAACGCCTCCTTGAGCGCGGTGATCTCGATGGGGTCGCCCAGCTGGGTGCCGGTGCCGTGCGCCTCGACGTAGGTGATGCTCTCGGGCGTGACCCCCGCCACCGCCTGCGCCTCGGTGATCACCTCCGCCTGGCCGCTGACGCCGGGGGCGGTGTAGCCGGCCTTGTACTCGCCGTCATTGTTCACCGCCGTGGCCAGCACCACGGCCAGGACGTTGTCGCCGTCCTCCAGCGCGCGGTCCAGCCGCTTGAGCACCACCACGCCCACTCCCTCGCCATCCACGGTGCCGCTCGCCTGGGCGTCGAAGGCGCGGCAGTGGCCGTCGGGGGACATGATGTGCCCCTCGTCGTACACGTATCCCCGCCGGCTGGGCACGCCGATGGAGACGCCGCCGGCCATCGCCATGTCGCACTCGCCGTTCAGCAGCGCCTGCACGGCCACGTGCACCGTGACCAGCGAGGTGCTGCACGCGGTCTGGATGTTCATGCTGGGCCCGCGCAGCCGCAGGCGGTACGACACGTGGGTGGTCAGGAAGTCGTTCCGCGTCAGCATGCCCACCTGCCACGCGCTGTCGCCCTCGAAGAGCGAGCGGTCGCGCACGTAGTGATGGAAGAAGTACGACGGCCAGCTCTGGCCGGCGTACACCCCCACCGAGCCGGGGTACTCGACGGGGTCGTAGCCGGCGGACTCCATGGCCTCCCAGCACGCCTCCAGGAAGAAGCGGAGCTGGGGGTCCATCAGCTCGGCGTCGCGCGCGCGGTAGTTGAAGAACGAGGCGTCGAACAGGTCGGTGCCCTCCACCACGCCGCGCGCGCGCACGTAGTTGGGGCGGGCCAGCAGCTCTTCGCTCACCCCTTCGGCGCGCAGCTCGTCGTCGGTGAAGAAGGTGATGCCCTCCTTCGCGTTCCGCAGGTTGCGCCAGAAGGCGTCCACGTCGGGAGAGCCGGGAAAGCGCCCGGCCATGCCGATGACGGCGACGGCGTCGGGCGGAAACTCCTGCTGCCGGGGATCGGGGGTGCTCATCTGCGTATCTCTGTGGTGTGAGGCCGGCCCGGGGGAAGGGCGCGGCGCGGTGGATTCAGGGGATGACGATCATCTCTCAGCGCCGCGCCCCGCGGCGCCTGTCGCGGGCGGCGCGGCGGTCCTCGGCCCGCCCGGTGCCCCGGCTCTGCGCCGGGGTGGCGGCGGCCGCGGGCTGCTGGTCCGCCGTGACGAAGGCGGCCTGCGCGGCCACCGTGGTGTGGCGGAACAGGTCCACCAGCGCGACCTCGCGGCCAAAGGCCTCGCGGATGCGCTGGTGCACGCGGGCCACCAGCAGCGAGTGCCCGCCGATCTCGAAGAAGTTGTCCTCCACCCCCACCCGCTCCACCCCCAGCAGCTCGGCCCAGAAGCCGGCGATCGCCCGTTCCGCCGGCGTGCGCGGCGCGGTGTACTCGCGCTCGGCCGCCAGGGTGGGCGCGGGAAGGGCGCGGCGGTCCGTCTTTCCGTTGGGGGTCACCGGCATGGCGTCCAGCGCCACGAACGCCGCGGGGATCATGTACTCCGGCAGCGACCCGGCCAGGTGGTCGCGCAGCCGGGCGGCGGAGGGCGCCGCGGCCCCCTCGGCGGGAACCAGGTAGGCCACCAGCCGCGGGTCGCCCGGCGTGTCCTCGCGGACGATGACCGTGGCCTCGCGCACGGCGGGGTGGGCCAGCAGCGCCGCCTGGATCTCGCCCGGCTCGATGCGGAATCCGCGCACCTTGACCTGAAAGTCCAGCCGGCCCATGAACTCCAGCGTGCCGTCCGGGCGAAAGCGCGCGCGGTCGCCCGTGCGGTACATCCGCGCGCCCGGCTCCCCGCCGAACGGATCGGGAAGGAACGCCTCCGCCGTCAGCGCCGGCCGGCTCTGGTAGCCGCGCGCCACGCCCGCGCCCGCGATGAAGAGCTCGCCGGGGACGCCCACGGGCTGCGGCTGCAGCTGCGCATCCAGGACGTACGTCCGCAGGTTGGCCAGCGGCCGGCCCAGCGGCAGGTTCACCGGCTCGCCCCGCGGCGCGTCGGGGCCGTACGCCTTCTGCAGCGTGGCGCAGACCGAGGCCTCGGTGGGGCCGTAGTGCGACACCAGCTGCATGCGCCCGCCCGTGGTGCGCTCCCAGCGGCGCACCCGCTCCATGTCCACCGCCTCGCCGCCCGTCCACATCTCCCGCAGCGGGCCGTCCACGCCCCCCTCGCCCAGCGGGGCCAGGTCGTCCATCATCGCCTTGAGCAGCGCGGCCGGGCAGTCCACCGCCGTCACTCCGTGCCGGCGGCAGAAGGCCAGCAGCCCCCGCCCCGTCAGCTCCACCGGGTTGGGATGGAAGACCAGCGTGGTGCCCGTCATCAGCCCGGGGTACAGGTCCCCCGCAAAGGCGTCGAAGGTGAGCGGCGGCAGGGCAAGCAGCCGCGCGCCCGGGTGCAGCGCGTGCGTGGCGGCGAAGGCCAGCGCCAGGTTCAGGATCCCCGCGTGCGGCACCATCACCCCCTTGGGCGTGCCGGTGGACCCCGACGTGTAGATGACGTACGCCAGCGCGTCCAGCGGCACCTCCACCTCCAGGTCCGTCCCGTCCCCGCCCTCGAAGGAGGCGGCGTCCGCGTCCAGGCGGATGCGCCCGATCCCCTCCGGCAGCCCCTCCGCCAGCCCGTCCAGCGTCAGGACGATGCGCACGCCCGCGTCCGCCAGCACGCCGTCGCGGCGCGCGGCGGGCATGGCGGGGTCCAGCGGCACGTAGGCGCCGCCGGCCTTGAGCACCGCCAGCATGGCCACGACGGCCTCGGGGCCGCGCTCGAAGCAGGTGCCCACGCGCGCGTCCGTCCCTGCGCCCAGCGCGCGCAGGCGGCGGGCGAGGCGGTTGGCGCGGGCGTTCATCTCGCCGTAGCGCAGCACCCGGTCGCCGATCACCACCGCCTCCGCGTCCGGCGTGCGGGCCGCCTGCGCCTCGATCAGCCGGTGCGCGGGGAGCGCGGGGAGGGCGGCGGACGGACCGGCGCAGTCCAGCTCCAGCCGGGCGCGCTCGTCGTCCGTCAGCAGCGGCAGGCGCGAGACGGGCGCGTCCGGGTCCGCCGCGGCGCCCTCCAGCAGGGTCAGCAGGTGGCCCGCAAGCCGCTGCATGGTGGACGCGTCGAAGAGCTCGGTGGGGTACTGCAGCATGGCCGCCACCCCCCGCGGCACTTCCTCGATGGCCAGCATCAGGTAGTTCTGCGCCGAGCGGACCTCCGGGACCATGGGCTCGGCGCGCAGTCCGGGGAACACGGGGCCGGCGCCGGTGGCGTTCTGCAGCGCGATCATCGCCTGGAACACGGGCGAGTGGCTCACGCTGCGCTCCACCTTCAGCTCTTCCACCAGCTGGTCGAAGGGCACGTCCTGGTGCGCGTACGCCTCCACCGTGGTCTGCCGCACGCGGCCCAGGAGCTCGCGGAAGGTGGGGTCGCCGGACAGGTCCATCCGCAGCGCCAGCGTCTGGATGAAGAACCCGATCAGCGGCTCCGTCTCCGGCCGCGTGCGCCCGGCCAGCGGGGTGCCGACGACCACGTCGTCCTGCCCGCTCCAGCGGGAGAGCAGCGCGGACCAGGCGGCGGCCAGCGCCATGAAGGGGGTGGCGCCCTCCGCGCGTGCCACCTCGCCCACCCGGTCGAAGAGCGCGCGGGGAATGCGGAAGCGGTGCGCGGCGCCGGCCGTGCCCTGCACCGCCGGGCGCGGGCGGTCGGTGGGCAGGTCCAGCAGCACGGGGCTGCCGGCCAGCCGCGCGCGCCAGTACTCCACCTGGCGGGTGAGCTCCGGGCCGGCCAGCCGGGTGCGGTGCCAGGCCGCGTAGTCGGCGTACTGGATGGGCAGCTCCGGCAGCGGCGACGGCTCGCCCCGCGTGAACGCCCCGTAGAGCGCCGCCAGCTCGCGGTACAGCACGCCCGCGCTCCACGCGTCGCTGATGATGTGGTGCAGGGTGACGGCGAGCACGTGGTCGTCCGCCGCCAGCCGCAGCAGCCGCGCGCGGAAGACGGGGCCGGTCGCCAGGTCGAAGGGTGCGGCGGCCTCGTCGGCGACCCGCGCGTGCGCCGCCGCCTCGCGCTCGCCTTCGGGGACGGCGGAAAGGTCCTCGATGGTGATCACGCGCGGCGGAACGGGCGTCACCTCCTGCACGGGCGTGGCGCCCTGCAGGGTGAAGACGGTGCGCAGCGACTCGTGCCGGCGCACCACCTCGGCCAGCGCGCGCTCCAGCGCCTCCCCGTCCAGCGCGCCGCGGAGGCGCAGGACGAGCGGAACGTTGTACGCGCCGCTGCCGGGCTCCATCTGGTGCATGAACCACAGCCGCTGCTGCGCGCCGGAAAGCGGCGCGGGGCCGGGCTCGCCGCGCGGGCGGATGGCGTCCGGCGCGGCGGCGTCGGCCTTCGCTCCGCCGCGCATGAGCTTCGCCAGCAGCGCCTGCTTGGCCGGCGAAAGCGCGGCGCTGCGCTCGGTCACTTCGTCGATCGACATCCGGGTCTCTTTCCTGTGGATGCGGCTGGATGCGCGTCAGGCCAGCTCCAGCGCCTGTTCCTCGCTCATGGCTTCCACCGCGGCG
>DATAAG010000460.1:0-4143 GCA_036260235.1 Longimicrobium sp. | reverse complement strand
CCCAGCGCCTCCAGCTGGGTGCGGTCCACGAAGATGATCTTGGCCTCGATGGCCACCTGCGGCACCGGCACGTCCAGCGTGGTCACCAGCGCCTGGATGTCGCGCACCACCCGCTCCACCTCGGTGACGATGAGCGTGTTGGTGCTGGTGTCGGCCACGATGTTGCCCCGCTCGCTCACCATCGATTCGAAGGTGCGCGCCAGGTCGCCGGCCGGGACGTAGTTCACCCGGATCGGCAGGGTGATCATGGGCTCCGCCTGCGCGCGCTCCGCCAGCCGCTCGATCTGGTCCACCCGGATGATGCCGCCGGGAAGCTCCTCGGCCGCCATCCCGTACGCCTGCAGCAGGGTGCGCAGCGCCACGTCCCAGGGCTGGTTGGTGAAGGTCACCCCGTCCACCACCACCGCCGCCACGTCGGCGCCCGCGATGATGGAGCGCCCGGAGAACTCGGCGAAGGTGGCCAGCACGTCGCGCATCTCGGTGTTCTCGAAGCTCACCGTGATGCGGCGCGCCTGGCTCTGCTGCTGCGGGCGCGGGGCCGTCTGCCCCGACGTGAGCCGCGGCGCGCGCGGGCCGCCGGAGCCGCTGCTCCAGGGCTGGAACGCCGTGGCGCCCGACTGCAGGGTGATGCGCAGCCCCTCGGCCACCCGCTCCACCCGGTACGCCGTCTCGCGCTCCAGGTCCACCACCACGCGGACCACCGTGGGCTCGTGCTGGCTGGTGCGCACCCCGCGCACCCCGCCGCGGTCCAGCCCCTCGAAGCGGCTGGCGGGGAGGTCCAGGGTGGCGTCCTGGATGTCGACCACCACCCGCGGCGGCCCGCCCAGGGCAAAGTCGGTCCATTGCACCTGGCCGCCGGCGATCTCCACCGTCAGCTCCGTGCGCCCCTCGCGCGCCTCCAGGCGCAGCGACGCAACGCTCCCGTCCGCCGCGGGCGGCGCGGGGGCCGCGGCCGCCAGGGCGGGAAGGAGCAGCGCGAACACGGCGTTGCGCAGCATCATCGAAAGCCTCGTGGCTCGGGGTGTGTGGTTCACGGCTGGCCCGCGGCGGCGGGCTGCTGGGCCGGGGCGGACGCCGGCTGGGCCGGGGGCGGCGGCGCCTGCTGCGGCGTGGTCACGCCGCGGCGGGTGCGCTGCAGCTCCAGCGTGTACACGCGGCTCACCCCCATCTCGTCCTCGCGCACCTGCACCTGGCGGGGCTGGATGGAGAGCACCGTCACGGAGCCCAGCCGCTGCCCCACCCGCAGCCGCACCCGCTGGGCGGTGTCGGGGAGGGTGAAGGTGGCCACCGACGCGCGCGGGTTGCCGCTGTAGACGATCCCCACCAGGGTCAGGTCCTGCACCCGCACCCCGATCTCCTCGCCGCTCAGCAGCGGCTGGAAGGGGTCCGGGCGGCCGCCGGCCTGGTAGCGGAACACCTCGCGGCGGTACACCTCCGCCTCGGGAAGCGAGACCGGCTCGCGCGGCGGCGGCGCCGCGGCCGGCCGGGCGGGCGCGGACTGCGCGCCGGCGGTGGCGGCCAGCGCCAGCGCGGTGCCCAGGGCCAGCAGGGTGCGCTCAGGCGCTCGCATCGTCGTCCACGGGGGTGCTGGGAATCACGTACGTCTCCACGGAAAAGCGCGCCTCCAGGTCCACCGCCCCCCCGGGCTGGCCCTGGGGGCGCGGGCGGCGCCCGGCGCCCGCGGCGCGGGTCTCCTCCACCGGCGCCACCGTCAGGTTGGTGGGCGTCACGATGCGGGGAAGCGACCCCACGCGGGCCAGGAACTCGCCGATCTGGTGGTAGCGCCCCACCACCGCCATGTCGTAGACGCGGCGGGTGTAGTACGCCTCCTCGGTGGCGCTCACCGGCTGGATGAGGGTGAGCTCCACCCCCGTCCGCTGCGCCTCGGCCGAGATGGCGTCCAGCAGGTTGGGGAGCTCCTCGTCGGAGGGGATGAGCCCCTCCGCCAGCTCCAGCTGCTGCCGGTACAGCGCCAGCTGCTGGTCCATCTCGCCCTCCGCGCCCCGGGCGATGGCGCGGCTGCGGGTGTTGACCGTCTTCAGCGTCTCCAGCCGCGTCTCCAGCGCCGCGATCTCGTTCTTGCGCGGCGTGTAGATCTTGTCGTAGAAGCCGAAGGCCGCCAGCGCCAGCACCACGCCGCCGAACATCAGCTGCTTGCGGACCTGCGGGTCCAGGGGGGGAAGCGCCATCGTCGGTTACCGTGCGGTGAGGAGCGGGACCGTCTCCACGAAGGCGGAGTCGGGCTCCTCCCACCGCGCCTCGAGGGTGAACCTGAGCACCGTGCGCCCCAGCACCTCGTCGCGCTGGCTGGTCACCAGCGCCACCTCGCGGATCATGGGCGACGCCTCCAGGTTCTTCATGAAGCGGGTGAGCGCCTCGGTGCTCCCCGCGTTCCCTTCCAGGTTGAAGACGGGGCCCGGGGGCGCCTCGGGGACGGCGGGGGCCGCCGCGGCCGCGCTGTCGGCCTTCCCCTTCCCCCTGGCGCTGTCGGCCTTCGCCTTCTCGGCCGCCGTGGGGGCCGGGGGCGGCGCGGCCTCCTCGTCCTCCACCACCGCCAGCTTGGTCAGCCACATGAAGGGCGGGGTGGCGCGGCTCACCTCGTCCATCAGGTGCGCCCACACGTAGCGCCGCGTGTCCACCTGGCGGATGACGTCCATCTTGCGGTCGATGGTGTCGCGGCGGGTGTCCAGCGCCTTCATGAGCGCGATGGTGCGCTCCAGCCGCACCGAGTCCTGGGCCTCGCGCTCGATCTGCGCCTGCACCTCCGCCCGCGCCTGCCCCGAGGTCCAGAACCAGTAGCCCGCCAGCAGCAGGAAGAGCACGGCCGCGCCGCCCAGCATCGCCAGGCGCGGGTCCGCGCCCAGCGAGGGAAGGGAGGGGCCGGCGCCGGCCCGGCGCGCGGCCACGGGCCGCCGCTGGGTGCCGCTGGGGAGCAGGTTGATCTCGATCACGTTCGCTCGCGAGGTCCGGGTGCGGTGGGGGGCGCGCTCAGGCGGCCTGGCGCAGCGCCAGCCCCACCGACAGCATCAGCATGGGCGCCAGCTCGTCCACGGCGAAGAACGAGGTGACGCCCGGGCGCGCGCGCAGGCGCTGCAGCGGGGTGGCCACCTCGGTGCGGGCGCGCAGCCGCGCCGCCACCACGTCCACCAGTCCGGGAATGCGGGCGCCGCCGCCGCACACGTACACGCGCCCCGGGGCCGTCACCCCGTCGCCCGCGCCCAGGAAGGCCACCGCGCGCTCCACGCCCACCGCCAGGTCCTCCGCCCCGCCGCGCAGCAGCTCCTCGAACTCGCGCGCGCGCTCGGACTTCCCCTGCAGGACGGCGTCGGCCTCCTCCACCGTGAGCCCGTGCATGCGGCGCAGGTCCTCGCGCAGCCGCCGGCTGCCGAAGGGGACGTCGCGGGTGAGCACCAGGGCCCCGTCCTGCAGCACGTTCACCGTGCTGATCTCGTGGCCCACGTTCACCAGCGCGGCCACCCCCTCCATGGCCTCGGGGTAGTTGTACTCGAAGGCGTTGTGCAGGGCGAAGGAGTCCACGTCGATCACGCTGGGGCCCAGCCCCGCGTCGCGCAGCAGCCCCACCTTCTGCTCCACCACGTCGCGCTTGGCGGCGACCAGCAGCACGTTCATCTGCAGCCCGTCGTCCAGCGGGTCCAGGATCTGGAAGTCCAGCTGCACGTTCTCCATGTCGAAGGGCACGTACTGCTCGGCCTCCCAGCGGATCACCTCGCGGGCGTCCGCCTCCTTCATCCGGTCCATCTGGATCTTCTTCACCATCACGTCGCGCCCGCCCACGGAAGCGACGAGCCGCTTCGGCTTGACCCCCGACGAGTCCATGAGGGAGCGCACCGTCTCCACCACGATCTGCGGGTCCATGACCTCGCCCTCGACGATGGCGTCGGCGATGAGCGGCGTGTGCGACACGTGCACCAGCTCCGGCTCGGCGCCGGAATGGTCGATCACGGCCACCTTTACGAAGCCGCTGCCGATGTCGAGCCCGACCGTGCTCTTGTTGCGGCGCAGGAACGAAACCATGGGCCTGGGCAAAAGGGTCCCGGGGATCTGCACCGCAAAACTGCAGCAGTGCGGAAAGGGTTAAACGTGGATGTTACGGGAGGATGCGCACACGATAGCGCAGGCGCG
>DATAAG010000459.1:0-7154 GCA_036260235.1 Longimicrobium sp. | reverse complement strand
CCCGCACGGTACCCCCGGCGTGAGCGGGTGAAGCCCCGGCGGGCGAGCTCCGCGAGCCCAGGGCGGGGCTTGTGGCCCTTCCAGCCCCGGGCTTCAGCCCGGGGGAGGGACCCGCGGGCCGCGCGACATCCGACCAGGTCTCGTCGCCGCGGGGACGTTTCGACCCCGCCTTGCCCTCCCACGAACGAGGTTCGGGCCGTGAGCGTGTGCCCCGGCCCGAATTTCATCCGTCATCAGTGCGGCTTCGCGGACCGGTGACCCGGTCGCGCACTAACGCACTAACGCACTAACGCACTTCTCAGCCCCCCACCTGCAGCACCGCCAGGAAGGCCTCCTGCGGAATCTCCACCGTCCCCACCTGCTTCATCCGCTTCTTTCCTTCCTTCTGCTTCTCCAGGAGCTTGCGCTTGCGGGTGATGTCGCCGCCGTAGCACTTGGCCGTCACGTTCTTGCGCAGCGCGCTCTTGCTTTCGCGGGCGATGATCTTGTTGCCGATCGCCGCCTGGATCACCACCTCGAACTGCTGCCGGGGGATGAGCTCCTTGAGCTTTTCCGCGATGTTGCGCCCGTACTCGTACGCCTTGTCGCGGTGGATGATCACGCTGAACGCGTCCACCGGGTCGCCGTTGATCAGCATGTCCAGCTTGACCAGCGGGTTGCCCCGGTAGCCGGCCAGCTCGTAGTCCAGCGACGCGTATCCCCGGGTGGCGCTCTTCAGCCGGTCGTAGAAGTCCAGGACGATCTCCGCCAGCGGCAGCTCGTACGCCAGCTCCACCCGCTGGGGATCGGGATACGTCATCCCCATGAAGTTGCCGCGCCGCTCGTGGCACAGCTTCTGGACGGCGCCGATGTACTCCGCCGGGCACATCACCCGCGCCCGCACGTACGGCTCGGCGATCTCGTGGATCTTGGTGGGGTCCGGCAGGGCGCTGGGGCTTTCCACCCAGAACTCCGTCCCGTCCGTCATCCGCACGTCGTACTTCACGTTGGGGACGGTGGTGATCAGGTCCAGGTTGTGCTCGCGCTCCAGCCGCTCCTGGATGATCTCCATGTGCAGCAGCCCCAGGAACCCGCAGCGGAACCCGAAGCCCAGCGCCAGCGACGTCTCCGGCTCGTAGACGAGGGAGGCGTCGTTCAGCTTGAGCTTGGCGAGCGCGTCGCGCAGGTCCTCGTACTGCTCGGTGTCCGTGGGGTAGATCCCCGCGAACACCATCGGCTTCACCTCCTGGTAGCCGGGGAGGAGCTCCGTGGCCCGGTTGTCCGCGTCCAGGATGGTGTCGCCGGAGCGGGTGTCGGCCACCCGCTTGATCCCCGCGATCAGGTACCCCACCTCGCCCGGGCGCAGCTCGGGACTGGGAAAGCGGCCCAGCTGCAGGTACCCCACCTCGTCGACGGGATACACCGAGTCGTTGCTGCCGAAGGCGATGCGCATTCCCGGGCGAAAGACGCCGTCCACCACGCGGATGCTGGGCACCGCGCCCACGTACTTGTCGTAGTACGAGTCGAAGATCAGCGCGCGCGGCGGGGCGTCGGGGTCCCCCTGCGGCGGCGGCACCCTGGCGATGACGGCCTCCAGGATCTCCTCGATGCCGATCCCCGCCTTGGCCGACGCCGCGATCACGTCGTCCGGGTCCACGCCAAGCAGGTCGACGAGCTCCGCGCGGCGCCGCTCCGGCTCCGCGCCGGGAAGGTCGATCTTGTTGAGGACGGGGATGATCTCCAGCCCCGCCTCCATCGCCAGGAAGAGGTTGCTGAGCGTCTGCGCCTGCACCCCCTGCGAGGCGTCGACGACGAGGATGGCGCCCTCGCACGCCGCCAGGGAGCGTGAGACCTCGTAGGTGAAGTCCACGTGCCCCGGCGTGTCGATCAGGTTCAGCTGGTACTCGCGCCCGTCGCGCGCGCCGTAGCGCATGCGCACGGCGTTGAGCTTGATGGTGATGCCCCGCTCGCGCTCGATGTCCATGGAGTCGAGCACCTGGTCCTTCATCTCGCGCTGCTGCAGGGTACCGGTGGTCTCCAGCAGGCGGTCGGCCAGCGTGCTCTTGCCGTGGTCGATGTGGGCGACGATGCAGAAATTGCGGATATGGTCCAGTCGCAACGTGCGATTCCCGATCAGAAATTCCAGGCCGTCAGTTCGGTGCAAAGCTCTGTAAGTTAACCCCGGAGCGCCGCTTGTAGAAAGCCCCGGCCCGCCCGTGGAGATCAGGCACGCCACGCCGGCCCCGTGCCTGGGCGGGTGAACCCGCCGCAACGACAGCGGAAAGCCCCGCGAACTGCGCGGGGCTTCAACTGCACGGCCACCATCGTGTACGTTACTCCGACGCGCCTCACGAACGGTCGGCGCAGGCGGACGGTTGCGAGGTTCCAGCAGCGAATTCCTTCGCTCATCGCGGGCCGAGGCTTCGATTCACCTGCCCGGGCACCCCACCGTGCACCTCACCCCGCGCGCGGCACGACCCGTCCGCGCAGGCGGAGGCGGACATCACGTCGTCCTTGCCGCGGTTTCAACCGCCGCGGCCAGGATCCGGCGCCACCCCCTGCACGTCACCGTCATCGGTCTCTCGTGGATGGGAAGTGGATGCGAGCATCCGTCGTCGTGTCACCGCGTTTCCGGAACGAGCCAGGAGTCCTCCTTCTGTCCCGTGCCGCCCTCGTGGAGAGCGCCCGCGCAGAACCCGTCCCGGCAGAGACCGCACAACCGATTGCCGCGCCAGGGGATCGGGTCTATTTTCCGAAAAATCCGCGCTCGTGCATCCCGCATCCACGCGGAAGATGATGGCTTGCTCCCGCCGCGCGCCCGATCGTCCGGCGCCGGCCTCACCGCAGAACAACGGGCAGCACCCTACATGAGATTCGATCGTCTGGCATTCGCCGCCGCGGCCGTGCTGACCGCGGCGCCCGCCGCCGCGCAGGTGCCGCTCACCCCGCGCGCGCTGGGGATGGGCGGCGCGTACGTGGGCGTGGCGCGCGGGCACGAGTCGCTCTGGCAGAACCCCGCCAACCTGGGGCTTCCCAACACGCCGTACTGGTCCGCCGGCATCCCCACCCTCGCCCTGGGCATCGGCGCGCGCGGCGTGGAGGTGGAGACCCTGGGCGACCTCATCCGGTACAACGACCTTACCCCGGAAGAGCGCTCCGCCCTGCTGGCCGACGTCCCGGCGTCCGGCACCGGCGCGGACGTGGACGTCCGTGCGCCCTTCGTGGCGCTGCAGGTGCGGCGGTTCGCGATCGGGCTCAGCTACCAGGTGGTGGGCAGCCACACCGTCAACCGCAGCATCGTGGACCTGGTGCTCAACGGCTTCGACCGGAACAAGACGTACACCATCGACGACACCGAAGGCTTTCGGGCGGACTTCTGGGACGTCGCCGGCGCGTACGGCCGCCGCATCGGCCCGGTGAGCGTGGGCGCCACCGCGCACCTGTACCTTCCGCGCCAGGTGGTGCGCTCCGGGCTGGTGGACGTGGACACCACCTACAGCGTGATCTCCGGCTTCACCGTCCCCACCGACGTGCGCGTCACCTACGCCGGCGTGGGGGCGGAGGGCGGCAGCGGCTTCGGGGTGGACCTGGGGATCGCCGCCGAGCCCATCCCGGGGCTCACGCTGAGCGCCGCGCTGGAGAACGTGATCAACACGGTGGAGTGGAGCGACGACCTCACCGTCCGCAGCGTGACGCTGGACCAGGCCGACTACGTGTCAGGCGACCCCGAGCAGATCTGGACGGAGTACTCGGACAGCGGGCGCCCGTACAACCGCGCGGTGGACGTGGTGCAGCCGTGGAGCCGCCTGGCGGATTCCGTGACGGCGGACCTGGACCGGGGGCTTCCCGCCGTGCTGCGCGCGGGCGCCGCGTACCGGGTGGGCACCGGCACCACGCTGTCGGCGGCGTTCCAGACGGAGCTGGAGGACGACAACCCGTTCGGGGGGATGTGGGGGCAGCGGGTGAGCCTGGGCGTGCAGCAACGCATTCCCGTGGTCACCCTGCGCGCCGGCTTCGCCACGGACATGGAGGACGGCACGCTCCTTTCCGGCGGCCTGTCGCTGGGCCCCATCCAACTGGGCGTGGGCGTCATCCGCACCGGCAGCGGCGACGACGAGCGCAGCGGCTGGATCGCCACCTTCGGCCTGGGTGGCCGCAGCGATCCGAGCATGCCGTGATGGTGAGGGGGGTGCCCCATCCCTGAGCAGGTGAAGCCCCGTTCGGCGACGCGTCAGCGGCGCCGAGACGGGGCTTCTGGCTTTCCGAGCGGCGGGTTTACCCGCTCAGGGGGAGCCGGCCCCTACGCACTCTCACCGCGTCCCCCATCACTCCATCACTCCATCACTCCATCACTCCATCACTCCATCACTCCATCACTCCATCAGGGTCACGGATCGCGCGGCCGGCGATCCACCCGTCAACCTCGGCGCCTCCAGCCGCGACCTCTGAAGAAAAGGCTGGTGGGATCAGGAAAGCCGCCCTATCGTGGCTGTCGTCGCGCTGCGCCTCCGCCTCCCTTGCGGTTCCCGCCCTCCGCGGCTCCCCGATGCGCGTCTGGATGCCAGACCCGCCCGCGCCCTCGTCTCCTCGCCGGTCCGTTCGGCGGCCCGGTGACGGAATTCCGCCCGAGGTGCGTACCATGTCCCGCACGCTGCTCCCGCTGCTCACCCTCGGCGCGCTGCTCGCCGCCTGCTCCGAGGGGCCGTCGCTCGCTACACCGGTCGATCTGCCGCTACCCGCGGGCGCGGTGCGCATCGAGTGCCGCGTGGAGGTGGCCGTGCCGGCGATGACCTGTGCTCCCGCCGGCGCTGCCGCCGGCCAGGGCGCCAGCATCGACCTGATCCTGGGAGGGCAGGGCACCTACCTGCGCCTGTCCAACGGGGCCATCACCGTCGCCGCGGACACCCTCAGCACGCCGGTCACGGTGCAGAACCTGACGGCGCAGCCGCTGGGCACGCCGGACGGAACCACCGTCTCGCCGCGGGGCGTGCGGGTTTTCTTCCCGGAGGACCCCACCGGCGGAGTGGAGGTCGGCGGCGCG
This sequence comes from Longimicrobium sp., assembly GCA_036260235.1. Lineage (GTDB taxonomy): Bacteria > Gemmatimonadota > Gemmatimonadetes > Longimicrobiales > Longimicrobiaceae > Longimicrobium. Next base: position 2,134 of record DATAAG010000459.1, on the reverse strand, counting down.
GACGGGACGGAGATGTACACCGCCCCGTCGCAGCCCTATTACCAGTACGCCGGCATCCTGCAGCCACACCAGGTCAGCGCGGCCCGCACCTGGCGGTTCACGCTGAACGGCGCCTCCTCGTTCACGTTCACCGTCTATGTCGTGGCGGAGGTGCCGAGCGAGACGGGGATCCTGCGCTTCCGCCGGGTGGAGGGAAAGGTCACCCCCCGTACCCTCTACGGGGTCGGCGTGGAGGGCGACACCATCATCGCGGTGGGAGGCGAGGGGCGAATCGTGCGCTCCGCGGACGGCGGGGCGAACTGGACCATGCCGGCCAGCGGCACGCCCAACACCCTCCGGTCCGTCTGGCGTTCCGGCGCCACGGTGGTCACGGTGGGCGACGGAGGCGCCATCCGCCGCTCCACGGACGGGGGTACCACGTGGAGCGCCGTCGCCAGCGGCACCGCCAGCCAGCTGCGCGGCGTCCGCGGCAACGGGGCCGCGGTGGTGGCAGTCGGCTCGTCGGGCACCATCCGCCGCTCCACCGACGGAGGGGCCAGCTGGACTGGGGTGGCCAGCGGCACCGCGAGCCACCTCTTCGGCGTCTGGGGCGAGGGAGCCGTGATGGTGGCGGTCGGCTCCAGCGGTGCCATCCGCCGCTCCACGGACGGAGGGACGACTTGGACGGGCGCGTCCAGCGGCACGGCGGCCACGCTGCGGGCCGTCTGGGGCGCCGGCGCTACCGTGGTGGCGGTGGGCGACGGCGGCGTGGCCCTCCGCTCCACCGATGGGGGCGCCACCTGGGGCCCCGTGAGCAGCGGCATCACACGGAACCTGTACGGCGTCCGCGGCGACGGCGCCGTGGTGGTCGCGGTCGGCCAGGGCGGGCGCATTCGCCGCTCCACCGACGGCGGGGCGACCTGGGGACCCGCCGGCAGCGGCACCACCCTCGACCTCTTCGCCGTCGGCTGGGGGGGTGCCACGGTGGCGGCGGTCGGCACGGGCGGCACGATCCGGCGGTCGACCAGCGGAGGCGCCTCGTGGGGAGGCGTGGTCCGCGGGACCACCCAGGCGCTCAACGCCGTCTGGAGGGCCGACTCGGTGGCGGTGACGGTCGGGTGGGGCGGCGTCATCCGCCGCTCCACTGACCACGGGCGCAGCTGGAGCGCCGTCGCCAGCGGCTCCACGGAGGCTCTGTATGGAGTGGCGGGCGCGGGGACGACCCTGTTCGCCGTGGGCCAGGGCGGCACCATCCTCCGCTCCACCGACGGAGGTGCCGCCTGGGCCGCCGTGCCCAGCGGCACGGCGAGCCTGCTCCGGGCGGTCGCGGGCCAGGGTGCGACGGTGGTGGCGGTGGGAGAAGGCGGCGTCATCCTTCGCTCGGCGGACGGCGGCGTGAGCTGGAACGGCGTGGCGAGCGGCACGGCAAGCGACCTGTACGCGGTCCAGGCGGTGGGCACCACGATGGTGGCGGTGGGCGAGGACGGAACCGTCGTGCGCTCCCCGGACGCCGGGGCGACCTGGGCAATCGAGGCGAGCGGCACGTCCAGCCTGCTGCGCGGCGTCTGGGTGGCCGGGTCCACGGTGGTGGCGGTGGGCGAGGACGGAACGATGGTCCGCTCGGCGGACGCCGGCGCCACCTGGAGCCCCGTAGCGGCGGTGACGGCGGATCGGCTCCATGCCGTCCACGGCGCCGGCGTGACGGTGATCGCGGTGGGCGGGAACGCGGCCGTCGTCCGCTCCACCGACGGGGGCGCCACCTGGCACCTGCTGGGCGCCGGCGTGGACCACGACCTGTATGGGCTCTGGGTGGCAGATGCAGGCAGCGCCACCGTCGTCGGAGACGGCGGGCTGGTGCTGCGTGGCACACGCTGACCGGACGCGCGCGGGAGGAGTGAGGGGGTGACCGGTGACGGGTGACGCGATGAACGGGTGGCGGAGTTCGGGGCGGGTGGGCGTGCCCGCGTCCTGAACGGGTGCACCCGCCGCCGGGACAGCCACAAGCCCCACCCCGGCTCGCCGGGTGGGGCTTCGACTGCTCGCGCCGAATCGTCGCACCGGCCTGTGTCCGTGCAGTTGCAGGTGAAGCCCCGTTCGGCGACGCGTCAGCGGCGCCGAGACGGGGCTTCTGGCTTTCCGAGCGGCGGGTTTACCC
>DATAAG010000458.1:0-5326 GCA_036260235.1 Longimicrobium sp. | reverse complement strand
CGGACAGCGTGTAGTTGTTGCGGCGACTTCAGTCGCTGTCGCGGGTCTGCACCTGAACGAAAGAGCCCGCTCCATGCCTGGAGCGGGCTCTTCGTTCATCCGGTGCCGGAGCGCGTCAGTTGCGCGGGGCGCGCCGGGGGGCGACTTCCACCCGGCCGGGGCGGATCGTGCGGATCACCCGGTCACGGGCCTCCCACTCCAGGGTGAGTTCGCGGCGGCGGCCCTGCCGCTGCACCTGCAGCACCACCTCGCCGTCTTCCGCGGCCATCAGCGCCCGCCGCACGTCCTCGGGGCCGTTCACCTCGCGCCCGCCGGCGCGCAGGATCACGTCGCCAGCCTCCAGCCCGGCGCGGGCCGCGGGGGTGTTGGGCGCCACCTCGATCACCAGTGCGCCTTCCGTGAGCCCGCCGAAGTAGCGGCTGAGCCCCTCGTTCATCTCCGCCAGCTCGGCGCCGGCGGCGGCGCGGCGGCCCAGCTCCATGAAGAACGGCTCCCCCCGCAGCCCCTCCAGCTCGAACGCCTGGTTCTCCAGGTCGAAGATCCGGCTCTCGATGTGGAACGCCTCGTCGTCCAGCTCGCCCAGCCGGCCCTCCAGCCGCAGCGCCTCCAGCTCCGGTCCGTCCAGCCGCAGCTCGATGTTCGGCATGCGCTCGATGAAGACGCGGGCGCTGTCGTTGAACAGGTGCACCAGCGAGTCCAGCTGCACCCGCACGCGGCCGCTGTCCAGGTGCAGCAGGCGGGTGTGCAGGCTGTCGATGCGCATGGTGAGCGCCTCCAGCGGGAACTCCACGCTGTCGTCATTCATGAAGATCATCGGCCGCTCGCCGGGGCGGGGGCGCACGATGCCGAACCGCACGCCCGGACGCCGCTCCGCCACCAGGACCACGTCGCGCTCCTCGCCGCCCTCGCGGCGAATGCGCAGCCGCACCGTGTCGCCCTCTTCCAGCGTCTCGGGAAGGGTGCGGAAGGCCTCCACGGCGCGGCGGCCGTTCAGCCGCACCACCACGTCGCCCTCGCGCACGCCGGCCTCGTCGGCGGGGCCGCCGCGCCGCACGTCGACGATGCGCACGCCTTCGTCGTCCTCGTCGTAGCTCGTGTCGAAGGAGATGCCGATCATCCCCGGCCGGCGGTCGTCGTCGTCTTCCTGCGCCCGGGCCGCGCCGGGCGCCAGCAGGGCCGCCGCCAGCAGGGACAGCCAGATGCCGCGGAACTTCATCTTGGTCACTCTCCGTTGTGGCTAAAGGTCAAAACCAGTTGGTTTGCGCGTCCTTTTCCATCTCGCGGCGAAGCGCGTCGCGCTCCGCCACGGCGGCCAGGTGGTACCCGTTGATCACCGGGTCGCCCGGCACCCGCTCCAGCGCGGCGACGGTGAGCTGCACCAGCCGCTCGAGCGCCGCCATCCGCGTCTCGGGGGCGTTCCCCGACCCGGGGTCGGCGATGGCGACCAGCCGCTGCAGCGCCGCCATGTACGTGGCCTGCGCCTGCACCAGCTCGCGCGCGGCCTGGTCCGCCTCCGCCGCGGTGGCGCGCTGCGGCGCCGGCCGGCGCGGCGTGACCGCGGGCGGATCGAGCTCCGGCTCCGCGGCGCCGTTCACCGCCAGCCGCGCCCCGTTGCCGTCCGGCTCCGCGGCCTCCGTGGTCCCGGGTCCGGTGAAGTACATCACCTCCGGCGGCCCGGCGACGCCGGTGGCGCGCGGCGCCCGAACCGTGGTGGGCTCCAGCGTGGCGATGTGCTGCGCGCCCGGCGTGCGCATGAGCACCGCGCCCGCGGCCCCGCCCAGCAGGAAGAGGGCGATGGCCGCGGCGATCCGCATCGGCGGGCGATGGATGCCCAGGGGACGGAAGGGAGCCGGGCGGCCGATCAGCTTCTCCGCCAGCAGCCGCCCCTCCAGCTCCGCCCAGGCGTGGGCGGGCGGCTCCGGGTCGGCGAGGGAGCCCAGCGCCTCCGTCTGCGCGCGCATCTCCGCCAGCTCGCGGCGGCAGACCAGGCACCCGCGCAGGTGCTCCGCCTCGTGCGGCTCCGCGGGCTCGTCCACCAGGCGGGCGAGCTGTTCCAGATCTAGGTGCTGCATGCGGCCATCTCCTCCTCTGCGGGCTCTTCGTCGGGCTGCGGCGTGAGCAGCCTGCGCATCCGTGCGCGGGCCTTGAACAGCTGGCTCTTGCACGTGCCGGGGTTCACGCCCAGCATCTGCCCGATCTCTTCGTGCGTGTAACCCTCCACGTCGTGAAGGACCAGTACCCTGCGCATCCCCTCCGGCAGGCGCTCCATGGCGCTTTCCAGCCGCAGGCGCAGCACCGTGTTCTCCGCGGCGGGGCGGACGGAGAACGAGTCGTCCATCGGGGCCTCGCGTCCGGCCTTGCGGACGCGGGAGCGGCGGCCGTGCAGGGCGCTGTTGACCGCGATGCGGTGCAGCCACGTGGTGAAGCGCGAGTCGCCGCGAAAGGTGGGGAGGGCGCGGATGGCCCGCACCCACGCCTCCTGCGCCCAGTCCTCGGCCAGCGCGTCGTCGTGGCCGGCCAGGCGCTTGACGACGGCGTACACCCGCCCGGCGTGGCGCTGGTACAGCTCGCGCACAGCCCCGCCGTCGCCCTGCCTGGCCTGCTGGATGAGTTGTAGGTCGTCCATGAATCCGTTCACGGGTCCGGCGTGTGTGATGCCGGTTGGGTCCGGAGGGTTGCCGGTGGGACAGGGAATAGGGAATAGGGAATAGGGAACAGGGAACAGGGAACAGGGAACAGCCTGCGAACCGCGGGTTGTGCGCGAGGGCCGCGCCCCTCCGGGCTCGCATGACTCGCCCACCTCCCCCAAAAACCCTGGAGGGAGGTTGAACTTCATCGTCCATCCACACCTCCCGCTGTTCGAAGAAGGCGCCGCTCCAGCCTCGCGTTCACCGGTGCACTCTGGCGCCGGCTGAGGAATCTACTCTACTCGCCGGATCTGGAGGCTTGTCGAAGCGCCGGGAAGGCAGCCCCAACCACCCCTCCCCCGGGGTTGGGGGAGGGGTCGCCCGCCGTCGCGAGGAACGAGCGAAAGGCCGGGCGGGGGAGAGGGCCCCGCGGCAAAGCCGAAGTCCAAAGTGCACAGCGTCGCCGTACCCTTCGGCAACTGTCTGGCGTTATCGTTCTTCAGCGCCGCCGTACGGCACTGCGGGGTATTCTACTCACGCACTCACGCACTCACGCACTCACGCACTTACGCACTTACGGTGTCCGCCCGCATCCTCCTCGCCGACTGCGACTCCTACTTCGTCCGGTGCGCCATGCTGGCGGACCCGGAGGGGGCGGGAAAGTCGGAGTTGGTGATCGTGGGCGGGAGCGCCAGCGCGCGCGGCGTGGTGACGTCGGCCTCCTACGCCGCGCGCAGGTTCGGCGTGCACGCGGGAATGCCGATGGCCACGGCGATGCGGCTCTGTCCGAAGGCGATCGTGGTACCCGTCCCCGGCGAGATGGTGTCGCGCAAGCACCACGAGGTGCGCGCGGTGCTGGACGAGTTCTCGCCCGTGGTGGAGGCGGCCAGCGTGGACGAGTTCTACCTGGACCTCACCGGGACGGAACTGCTCTACCACGGCGAGCCGCTGGAAGAGACGGCGCGGCGCATCCAGCAGGCGGTGCTGGACCGCACCGGCATCAGCATCTCCATCGGCGCGGCGACGGGACGAACGCTCGCCAAGATGGCGGCATCCGTCAACAAGCCGTTCGGCGTGCACGTGGTGCCGCCCGGCGGCGAGGCGGAGTTCATGGCCCGCTTCGACCTGGCGGACATCCCCGGCGTGGGACCCTCGCTGGCGGAGGCGCTGCGGCGGCGCGGCGCCGTCACGGTGCGCGACATCCTTCCCATCGACCTGCCCACGCTGGTCTCCTGGCTGGGCGAGTCGCGGGCGGCGTGGCTGTACCACCTGGCCCGCGGCGAGGACGCGGGGCGGGTGACCACGCGGCGCCCGCAGAAGTCCGTCTCGCACGAGCGCACCTTCGCCACGGACGTGGCGGACCCGGAGGAGCTGGAGACGAGGCTGATGATGCTGGCGGTGGAGACCGGCGCCTCCCTGCGCGCGGAGGGGCTGCGCGGGCGCACGGTGACGGTGCGCATCCGCTACGCGGACTTCACCGACCGCTCCGCCAGCCGCACCGCGCCCGAGCCCATCGAGAGCGACCGCGCCATCTTCGCCATCGCCCGGGAGCTGCTGCGCACCCTGCTGGCCCGGCGCGGCGGGGGCGTGCGGCTGCTGGGGGTGGGGATGTCGAAGCTGGCGGGAGAGGAAGACGAGGACCTGACCCTCTTCGACGAGTCGCCCGGCGGGCCGGAGACGGAGCGCGACCGCAAGCTGGCGGCAGCGTCGGACCGGCTGCGGGGCAAGTTCGGCAAGGGCGCGCTGGTCCCCGCCCGCATCGCCAGGCGCGCGCCGAAGGACGGCACCCGCGGGCGCGGCGGATCGCAGCAGTAGCCGCGGCGGCGCCCGGCCGGTCGAGCCCGGAAAAGCAAGGGCCCGCGGAGGATCGCTCCTCCGCGGGCCCTCGCCGCACCTCGTCCGCCGGCTCAGCCGACGATGAACATCACCCCGCGCAGGCGCTTGGGATGGCCGTCCATCGGCGGCACCACGCGCACCACGTCGCGCAGGCGCACCACGCGCCCGTCGGCGGTGCGGGCGCGGTACTCGAAGGCGTGGTCGCGGTCACACGCCGTCTCCGACGCGCAGTAGCTCACCGCCTCGTCCGCATCCGCCTCGTGCACCACCGTCCTGGCCCAGAAGGTGGTGTCGGTGATCCAGTTCTGCGCGGGCCACCCCAGCGCCAGCTCCGCGGACGGGCTCACGTACGAGAACACGAACGTGTTCGCGTCGCACTCCCACAGGATGGCGTCGGGCGGCAGCAGCTCGTCGGCGCGCCGGTTCAGCGTCTCCATGGAATCGGCGTCGTCGCCGAACACGGCCTCGGCCTGGTCTTCCAGCGAAAGCAGCTCCATCGTGCTCATTTCAAAAATCTCCTCGGGAGACGTTGATCGGTTTTGGGAATTCCTGCCCTGCGGCCTGCAGGTAAGGCGGGAACCGGGCCCGCGCCGCAGGATCGAGAAAATGCCATGCCCGGCAGCCGTCAACATGTCTCTGAAGTGGTTATGCAGAGCCAAGTTGTACGGATGGAAGATTCGGCAACCGACTGGGTCGAGGAGCGTGTTTCACCGTCTGGCACGGCTCCGCAATTCGGGACGGAGCTGGTACACGACGCAGCATCTTCTCCCCACATCCCGACGCACACACGCGGAAAATCAGAATGTTCCCCGACGGTTGCGGGCGTCGAGAGAGGCGCGGCGAGATGAGCCAGCAGCATCATC